>JANWVU010000130.1 GCA_025056465.1 Verrucomicrobiia bacterium
CCTGCGTCACTCGGGCTGGGTGGTGGCCCGGTAGAACCGCGCGCGGTTTGTCTCCAGCACCGTGACGCTCAACGTCCCGTTGTTGCCCACCGCGTTGGTCACCGGCTGCCAGTTGACCGACGGCAGCGCCTCCGATCGCTCAATCCGATACACCCGACCGGTCGAGCTGCCCGGGATGCTCAGCACCACCGCCAACCCATTCGTGCTCGCAATCGAGTTGGTGCTCGCCACCGAAATCATCAACCGCGGTCGGCTGTCGGTGTTGCCCGGGTTGGTATTCCACCGGTATTCCTCCCAACCCCGATACCCGTCGTGATCCGCATCGTGCTGATCATGCCACTCAAACTGATTGGTGATCCCGTACGCGACATACCACAGATGCGGTGTGCCGTTCGACGTCACCGTGGGCGTGAACTGCGCCACCAAATTGGATAGCTCCCGCTCCACCACCACAACCAACGGATTGGCCGTCGTGTTCGTTTGCCCCGTCCACTCCCGAAACGAGTAATACGGCGCCGCCACCGCCTGCACCACCACCGTCGAGCCGGCATCGTAGAAATCATCGCTCGACCGCGCATAGATGACCTGACCGTTCGGACCCGCCACCGGCCAGACGTAAAACTGCGGTTGCCACCGCACCACCACCAACTGGTTGGTTTGCAGCGAGCCGATACTCCACGCATTGGTCCGCGACTGGCCGTTGAGTTCACCAACCGCCAGCGCCGTCAACCCCGCCAGCACCCATGCCCCCGCCCGCTTCACTGGTCGGTCACCACCACCCCGTTGAACCGCACCCGCTGATAGGCGTTGGTGGGATTGACCACATACTGATCCACCTGCACCTGCACGTTCGTACCGGCAGGATAACTGCCCGCTCCGCTCGGATTCCCAATCGTGTTCGTCCCAAACCACGGCTCGTACCGCGAAATCACGGTGACCGTGAAGCTGGGAACCGCACCGGTGGGGGTCAAGGTGAACTCAACAAACGAAACCCCGGGAGGTAAATTCGTCACGTTGAACGTCGGCGTCTCAAAGGTTCGTCCCTGCGTCAGATCAAACCGACCGGTTTTTGCGTGGCTCCCGTCCGTGAACTGCGCGTAGTTGGTGTTCAACGTCAGCACCCAATCGTAATAGTCCCGCAAACCGACGTCGCGATACCCCCCGCCGGTCCCGTATCCGTTCTGCGCCTGAAAAACAAATTTGCAATTGCTCGCGCTGATCGTCTGCCCCGGGTTCAACCCTTGCACATCGGCCCGCAAGGGAAACGGCTTGTTCGCATCCGGCCCAGAATACGGACGGGCGTCGATGCGAAGTGAATAATCTGCTTCAGGATCATTGTTATAATAAATTCTCCATTGGTCGGAATAAACACGAAGCCAGATTTGCGGACTTCCTGGCGGTCTCTCAGGCCAATTAAAACTATCGTAAATATCAGCACCCAACTCGCCGCCCTCCAAATTTCGTAGTGTCATCCATGAACCACCAATTTCCGCTGTTGACCAACTTCCTAAATATACATCAACTAAATCAACTCTTGCTTTATTTGTTAAATCGACTGCTCCTGCATAAACCATTGCTCCAAACAATCCAACAGTAATGATGCTCTTTAAATTTTTCTTTGCCATGGAATATCAAAGCCCCAAGAAAGCGAAACTGCGCTGCTGAGCAACAGAGTCCTGACCGCGTTTACCCACGCTTTGGCCCAGCTCATAGCAGCAAAAACCCTGACCGCGTCCGCCAATTTTGCATACCGCGACCTCCGCCCTCCCGCAAGCCGAAACATCGGTGGACGAGACCTTCGCTCACGCCCCCACCGACTGACGCAGTCTTACTGGTTCCCGCGCCGGGTGAGTCCCCTGGACGTGCCGGCGGCCTGCACGCTTGGAAACATCGGGACACACCCGACTCGCCTCACCGTTTCACCCGATGGCGCGTGATTGACAGCTTGAGCGATGCCCGAAAAGTCATTACCATGCGGGGCATGAGCACGGAGGCGTCGTCGCGCTCGGCCAAATTGGCGGAACTCCACCGGCTTGAGCTCGAAGCCGAAAAACTGCGCGCTGAGTTGTACGCCGACACACACCCCACTGCGTGGGCGCCGAAAGGTTACTACACTGCGTATCACATCCTCGCCGGCGCATTGCTGGGGTTGATTGGCGCCGGGGCGAGTCTGTTGTTCAACGTGGTTGGTTCCCTCATGGTCGGGCAACATCCGTTGCAGATCGTGCGGGTGTATTTGACGTTCCCACTCGGTGAAACGGCGTTGACGATGGACTCGGGCGCGGCGCTGGCCATCGGGTGTTGTTTGTACCTGGCCACCGGCGCGGTGTACGGCGTGGCATTTCATTTCCTCCTGAGCCGGTATTTTCATCACGCCGGCCTCGCGAAACGGTTTTTGGTGACCACGCTGCTGGGGCTGGGGTTGTGGCTGGTCAATTACTACGGAATCCTCAGTTGGTTGCAGCCGGTTTTGTTCGGCGGACGCTGGATCGTGGAGTTGATCCCGATATGGGTTGGCGCCGCGACTCATCTGGTGTTTGCCTGGACGATGTTGGCCGTGGATCAATGGGGCGGATTCGAGCCGTACTCGGCAAGCTAGCGTGGGGTACCTGGCGACGTTTTTGGCGGCGTTGGCGTGGTCGGCCCACTGCGTGGGGATGTGCGGCGGCTTGGCTGCCGGTGTGACCGCCGGTGCCGCGCAGGCGCACGAGTTGTGGGGCCGACAACTGAGCTACCACGTGGGGAAGATTTTCACGTACGTGTTTCTCGGTGCGTTGGCGTTCCGGCTGGGTTGGGTGCTGCGCGAGTGTTCGTGGGCGCTGACCGTGGTGGCCGGTGTGCTGCTGATCGTGGTGGGGCTGGAGTTGATGGGCGTGTTTCGCCGCGCGGTGCGATGGAACGGCTGGCTCCGTGCGTCCCCGTTGTGCGATGCGATGCGCACTGTGCTACCGGCCCGAAGCAACGGGACAGCCTTCGGTGTGGGATTGGTCAACGGGTTTCTGCCGTGTCCGCTCGTGTACGCGATGCTGGCGTACGTCGCGACGTTGCCGGGCTTGGTGCCGGCAATGACAACGATGGCGGTGTTCGGCGCGGGAACCATACCGGCATTGATCGTCATGGGTTTCGGCGGCGGATGGATTTGGCGGCGGTGGTCGGGCCAGAAACTCAGCGGAGGGATCTTACTGGCGATGGGTGCGGTGACGTTGCTGCGCGGGTTTGATTTTTTCCATGCATGGCTGCCGGGAGGCTGTTGTCACTAGACACGCGCGGAGGCGAACAAGGCCGGTGACAGGCCAACGGGGCTGGCGTAAACTGCGACCGAGGAAAATTCCATGTTCTCAAGCGTGTTGATCACGACCGATACATCGGCGGCTTCCACCCGGTTGGTGCGGTACGCGGCGCAGTTGCGGGCGTGGGGTAGCCGCCGGGCGGTGCTCGTCTATGCCGTGCATGTGCGCCCGGTGCCCGGGTTATATGAATCGGTGCGCGACCTTGCGATGCCGACGTTGCGGATGCAGACGGAACTGTTGCGCGGGGCCGGGTTCGAGGTGGAGTTGGAAATCCCGCAGGGCCATCCGCCCACTGAAATCATGCGCGTGGCACGGGAAAAACAGTGCGATGTGATCGTCACCGCCAGTCGCAGCGAATCGTTGATGGAGGGATTGTTTCTCGGCTCGATGGCGCACGCGATTTTGCAGGCGTCGCGGCTACCGGTGTTGTTGATCCGCATGGAGCGGCTCAACGAGGAAGGTCGGTTGGAGTGCCCTATCGGTTTCGTGAACTTGTTTGAGCACGTGTTGCACCCCACCGATTTTTCCGATGTCGCCGAGCGCGCGTTCCTGTACCTGGAGCGGGCCGTGGAACAAACCCACAGCGCGGTGACGTTGTTGCACGTGCAAGCTCCGGCGGCCGATGAGGAGCAAAACGAGTTGGATCGGGAGCGGTTGGGTCGGTTGCGGGATGCGTTGGAAAAACATGGCGCGCGCCAGGTCTCCATCGAGCTGGCCCGCGGCGCACCGGCCGCCGAGTTGGTGGAGCGGTTGCGACGGGGCGATTGCACGTTGGTTTGGATGGGGACGCAAGGACGGGGTTATCTCGAGGAAATTTTCATCGGTAGCGTGGCGCATGAACTGGCGCGGCATGCGTTGGTGCCGGTGCTCTACGTGCCGGCACGAGTCGGCGTGACAAAACCGGGTGGCTAGTCACCCGCTTGTGCCACGACCGCGCGCGGTGACGCGGCGGTCGGGTTCCACGAGCGCAACCGCTGGGCGTTGGTGACGACGAGCGCGCTGCTCAACACCATGGCAAGCGCGGCGAGGATGGGGTTGAGCCAACCCAGCGCCGCCACGGGGATCAACGTGACGTTGTAGAGACACGCCCAAAAAAGGTTTTGTCGGATCACACGGCGGGTCTGCCGCGCCAATGCGAGTAACCACGGCAGCTTGGTCAGTTGATTGTCGGCAAACGTCACATCGGCGGTCTCCCGGGTGACATCGGTGCCGGTCGCCAGTGCGATCCCGATGCACGCGCGCGCGATTGCCGGCGCGTCGTTCAGCCCATCGCCCACCATGGCCACGGTACCGGTGGCGGCGGCCGCTTCGATGTGCTGCACCTTCTGTTCAGGCGAGAGATTGGCGTGCACCGGGACCGGTAGGCCGAGTCTCTCCGCGGCCGCCCGGTCATCGCCGGTAAGCACTTCAACCCGGTACGGTTGCAGTTGGGGCCAGACCGCCGACCAGTCGGGCCGAAGTTGCTCGCGGAAGAAAAACCGCGCGCAGACGGTCCCGTTGCGCGCGGCAAACACACCGGGGCCGCTCGTCCCCACAAACTCGGCGGAACCGACCGTCCAGCCATCCGCGCGAATGCCGCGACCCGGTACGATTTCGACCTGCTTCGGTGGGGTCAACGTCAGGCCGCGTCGTTGGGCTTCTGCAACGAGCGCGCGGGCGAGTGGGTGTTCACTGCGCAATTCGATGGAGGCGACCCGCTGCAGCACGGTGTTCTCATCTTCGTTGGTCTCGATGCGCTCAAGTGCCGGTAGACCCTCGGTGAGGGTACCGGTTTTGTCGAAGAATAACGAGCGAACCGTGGCGAGTTTTTCCAGCACGGCGCCGTTGCGGATGAAGATGCCGGCGCGCGCGGCACGCGCGATGGCGTTCCAGATGGCCAGCGGAGTGGCGATGCCAAGCGCGCAAGGGCAGGCAATGAGCCAAACCGCCAGCATGGCTTGCCAACCGGTCGCGACGCCAGCGATCAGGCCGGTCAGCACGGTCACCGGCATTAGCACCCGCGCGAGCCGGTCGGCGAACTGTTCGCTGGGGGCTTTTTGGCGGCGCACCTCTTCGAGCAACCGTGCGATGCGCGCAATGCGGCGCTCGGCACCGGTAGCGGTGATGCGAACGTCAAAACTGCCGTCGTAGTTGGTGGTACCGGCATAGACCGCATCGCCGGGTTGTTTGGTGACCGGAGTGGATTCGCCCGTGAGCATGGATTCGTTGACGGTGCCGGTACCGCTGACCACCACGCCATCGGCAGGAAACATCGCGCCCGGTAGGATGCGAATCGTTTGGCCCACAGTGAGCTGTGGGTCGTGACGCAGCAATTTTTCGAGTGCCTCGGTGGAGGAGGTTTTGGCACGCGCTTCGAGGTAGCGACCGAGGGTGACCAACACCAGCACCATCACGGCGGTTTCGTAGTAGACGTGACCGCCGGTCAAGGTTGCATGCACAGACAGCGCAAACGCCGCAAAACAGCCCAGCGCAATCAAGGCATCCAGACCAAAATGTCCGCGCAACCCGGCACGGGCGGCGTTGTAGAGGATGGGCAGACCGAGCAGAAGCATCACCGGCGTGGAAAACAGCAGCGCGGCGTAGCGAAGCAGTTCCCAAACGCGGGTGGCGAGCGGGCCGTCGGTGTCGGGGAACAGTTGCGGGGTGTACAGCACCATCGAGATCATCATGACGTTCATCGCGAGGAACAGGCTCAG
>JANWVU010000131.1 GCA_025056465.1 Verrucomicrobiia bacterium
TCCTACCGCACTCCCCGTATCTCTGCCGGAGTGGACCGAGAGATTTTGGTGTCGCAAGTCCCTTTCGCGTTTTGGGTCCTACCGGACGTCACCACCGGTGGTGAAACGGTGGTGAACATTATTGTAGTCGCAATTCCCTTTCGGGTTTTGGGTCCTACCGGACTCAGCCTGTTGGTCCGTGAAGAAACGGCCAACATTGGCGTCGCAATTCCCTTTCGGGTTTTGGGTCCTACCGGACAGCGGCGTTGTAACATGTTGGTGGGCAGTGGTCAAGTGGGTGGTTAGGTCGGGAGGCGGGGATGACGCTCTTTTCGGTTGACTCCAGTATGACACAGTTTGTCGCTTTTTTTCTGTATTGTTCTGTGTTGCAGAAGGATGCGACCTAGGTCGGGAGATGGGGGTTTTTGAGGGTTTTGGTCTCCCGACCTGAGTGTGGGTAGGGTGGGTTGCTTGGGGGGTTAGAGGACGTAGGCGACGACTTTTTCGGAGCAGATCATGGTGCCGGCAGTTTCGATGTTGCGGGCGCAGGCGCTGCAGACGCGGTAGGCGACGAGGCGGTCGTGGTCGGGATCGATGACGCTGAGGAGTTCGAGCCAGAATTCTTGGAAGCGGTCGGCTTCGAGTCGGCATTCGAAGACGGAGTATTGGACGCGGACGCCGTAGTCTTCGCAGATTTTGGCGACGCGTTGGAGGCGTTTGTCGTCGCAGATGTCGTAGGCGATGATGGTGAGCATTTGTTTTTCTCCTGGTGGTTTATGTGGGTGTCGGTAGGGGGCGAGGGGGAAGGCGAGTTCGAGCCAGCTGTTCATTTCTGATTTCTGATTTGTGATTTCTGATTTTGGATGGTGGCGGGAGGTACGTCGGTGTGGGTGAGGCGTTTGGAGGATTTGTGAATTGCCGTGAACAGGGCGGTGAGTTCGTGGGCTTCTTGTTTGAGGGCGACGAGGCGCGAGGCCGGTAGGAGGTTGGTTTGTTCGATGAGTTCGAGCCAGAGCAGAGTCTCGTCGGCTTCTTCGATGACGCGACCGATTTTGTCGATCCAGTCGGGGCGACTGCGAGCGCGGCAGGCGGCGCGGTAGCCGGCGGCTGTGGCAGTTGCGGAGCGGATGATTTGGTCGGCAAGGATGCGTCCCGATGTGGTGCGCGGGAGCGCATCGGCCATTTTCATGATTCGGATGGCGAACTGTTGGGTGCGGTCTTTGAGTTGTTGTGCATTCATGGGATGCAAATCATAAATCGGAAATCGGAAATCAGAAATGGGGTGTTCAGTTCATGAGGAAGGGGAGGAAGGGGTCGTGGGTGAGGATGGTTTTTTTGAGTTGGGTGCATTGGTCTTGGATGAGGCCGCGAAGGGTGGTGCGTTGGCCGGTGAGTTCGTAGGTGAATTGGCGTTCGAGTCGGCGTTCGTATTGGACGAGGAATTTGCGGCGGCCTTCGAGGGTAAGGAAGCAGCCGGTGGGGCCGTGGCCGGGGGGATCGTCGGCGGGGCGGCGTTCGAAGTGTTCGGCTTGGAGCATGCGGTGGGTGAATAGGTCAACGGCGAGGGCGTCGCAGACGGGGGCACGGAAGGGTTCGAGGAGGTCGAGGGCGAGGGAGGCGCGACGGTCTTCGACGGTGTGGTAGAAGCCGAGGGCGGGGTCGAGGCCGGTGGACCAGAGGGTGGCTTCGATTTCGGCGGCGAGGATGGTGTAGGCGTAGCTGAGGACGGCGTTGGTGGGGTTGTGAGGTGGGCGGCGGGAGCGGTGTTCGAGAGGGAATTCGGGAGGGAAAAGTTTGTCGAGCGCCTGGTAGTAGATGGCGGCGGCGGTGCCTTCGATGCCACGGAGCATGTCGCGGTTGGTGAGGCGCGGGGTGGATTGGACGAGGGAGTCGAGTTGGGCAAGCGGCTCATCGAGGTTGATGGGGCGATTGGCAGCGAGGCGTTGGAGGATGCGGCGTTGGTTGAGGATTTTGGCTTCGATAAGGAGGCGGGCCATCTCGAAGCAGAAGGATTCGTCGAGGCAGCGGCGGTATTGTTCGAGTCGGGTGCCGGCGGTCGCAGTGGAGGGTGGTCGGAGGAGGCCTTGGACGCGGCCCGACCAGGAGACGAGGGCGACCGGGATGTCGAGTTCCGCGAGGGCGGCGAGGGCGGCGGTGGTGGTTTGGGTTGGGGCGGTGATGATGACGCGCTCGACTTCGACGAGCGGTAGGATGCGGTTGGAGGCCGGTTGACCGTCGTAGGCCGGTAGCTCGACTTGTAGGGTTCGGCCCGAGAGTCGGATCGTGGTTCCCGGTGTTGTGACATACAGGCTTGGCATCGGGCACAACTGTAGGTCGGTGTTGGTGAAAAGGATGAGGACTGACGTTCCGGTACGTGTGGTTGAGTGCATTGCGAGCAGTGGCGAGCGGCGTTTGCGGACTGACCGATGGATGTTCGCGGACAATCTTCGCTTTCGTCACCGGGGTGGTTCGTCGTATAGTGGCGCCGCATGGCGGCGCGTTCGGTGATTCGCGCGTTTGCGGTGGGGTTGTGGTTGGGAGGATTGGGCGGGGCGGTGGCCACGTGGCTGATCCTTCGCCACCCGGCACGTCAGCCCGCGACGCATTCCGCGCCGACCGCGGTCGGGGCAGCGGTGGCGAATCTGGAACAGGAGAATGCACGGTTACGGGCGGAAACGCGGCGTTTGGAGGAAACGGTGTCGGAGTTGAAGGCGTGGCTTGAGGATTTTGCCGGCAGCGCGGAAGCCGGTGGCGCGGCGCGGGCGAGCGGCGAGCCGTTGCGTGTGGTGCGTCGGTGGGCTGATGCGGTGGAGAGTGATCCGCAGGCGGCGGAGCAATTGCGCGCGTTGTTTCGCGGCGGGGAGGCCGACGCGGCACTGTTGCGTGCGGCGATTGAAGCGGTGGCCGAGCCATCCACGAATGTGGTGGCGGATTGGATGGTGCGGATGAATTTGTTGGCGGATTTTGCGGAGCTACCGCGCGCTTCCGAGGTGCAAGATGTCCTCGAAGCGGCGCAGGAACATCTGGCGAGTCGGCTTTTGAGCGAGACCGCTCTTCAGGATTGAGCACGGCCGGTGGCGGTGCGACCGGTGCGCCAAACGCTCGTGGCGACGCATCGGACGTAGGATAAGGGCACGGGCGAGTTTTGATCTTGGTCAACAGAAGGGCGTTGGTTTTGCGCGATGGTTGCGGTATGAGTGTGGTCATGAAACGTCGCCGTGTGCCGCTGCCGCCTGCGTACCGGCAGTTCAAGAAAGAATTTCCGGCGATTGCGGAGGCGTATGAGCGGTTGGGCGAGGCGTGTCACTGGCAGGGACCGTTGGAGCCGAAAACGCGCGAGTTGATCAAGTTGGGGATTGCGGTGGGCGCGGGTTTGGAGGGCGCGACGCGATCGCATGTGCGGCGGGCGTTGGAGGCCGGTGCGACTCCCGAGGAGATTCGGCATGCGGCGTTGTTGGCCACCACGACGATTGGGTTTCCCTCGATGATGCGGGCGATGCGATGGGTGGGAGATGTGTTGGGGAAATGAACCCGGCAGGCGTGAAGATCCGGCACATTTACATTTCGTCGGGGCACAACTTTCGCGGGCACTACGGCGGGCCACCGGGAAATCATCCGTTGCACGAGGTGGAGCAGGTGGAGTGCGTGGCCGGTAAGGGATTGATGGGGGACCGGTATTTTGACGAGAAACCGGATTACAAGGGGCAGGTGACGTTTTTTGCGTGGGAGGTGCACCGTGAGATGTGTGCGCAGTTTCAGCGGCCCGACCTGCCGCCGTGGGTGTATCGGCGCAACATCATCACCGAGGGTGTGGATTTGAACACGTTGATCGGGAAAGAGTTTGAGGTGCAGGGCGTGCGGTTTTACGGGACGGAAGAATGCCGGCCGTGTTCATGGATGGATGAGGTGGTAGGACCGGGCGCCGAACGGGCGTTGCGAGGGCGCGGCGGGTTGCGGGCCAAGGTTCTCACCAACGGAGTGCTGCGACGCGATGGCGCGTGATCAATACGGACGGGAGATCCGGTATTTACGGGTGTCGCTCACGGACGCGTGCAATTTGCGCTGCGTTTATTGCATGCCCGAGCACATGACGTTTCGGCCCGGTAGCGCGCTGTTGCAGGATGATGAATTGCTGACGTTGATCGGTCTGTTTGCCGAGTTGGGTTTTGAGAAAATCCGTTTCACAGGCGGTGAACCGACGCTGCGGCGCAATCTGGTTGAGTTGGTGCGCGCGGTGGCCGCGATGGCCGGGATTCGGACGGTGGGGCTGACCACGAATGGTGTGTTGCTGGATTTCCTGGCGCGGCCGCTGCGTGAGGCGGGATTGAGCAGCGTGAACGTGAGCCTCGACACGTTGGACGCGGCACGGTTTCGGCAAATCACGCGGTGGGGCAATCTACGCGATGTGTTGGCCGGTCTGGAGGCGGCGGAACGGGCGGGGTTGCGAATCAAACTCAACGCGGTGCCGGTGCGGGGTTGGAACGATGGTGAGGATGTCGTGGCGTTGGCACGGTTGACGTTGGAGAAGCCGTGGCAGGTGCGGTTCATCGAGATGATGCCGGTGGGGCAGATTGCCGGGTTTCAGGAATCACACGTGGTTTCGGAAACGGAAGTGCGCGCGCGGATTGAGGCGGCGCTGGGGAAGATGACGGTGGAGAACGATGGTCAATTGGACGGTGAGGCGCGGGTGTATCGGTTGCCAGGGGCACGGGGCACCATCGGATTCATCAGCCCGGTGAGCCAACCGTTTTGTGCAGGGTGCAACCGCGTGCGGTTGACGGCGGACGGGATGCTGCGGTTGTGTTTGTTGCGGGAAACGGAGGTGGACTTGCGCAAACCGCTTCGCGCCGGCTGGAGCCGCGAGCGGTTGCGTGCGCTCATCGCTGAAGCGATTCGTCGCAAGCCGTGGGGGCACGGTTTGGCGGAGCATGATTTCGCCACGAACCGCGTGATGTCCGAAATCGGCGGGTGATTTGGGGGACGCGGTTTGACAGGGCGCTCTTGAGGCTGGTGACGCGAGCCGATAAGATGCTGATGACGCGGTCCTTGTTTGTGAACGGTTGAAGAGGAGCGATACGGATGAAAGCGGAATTTACGGCGATCGTTCTGCCAGCACCTGAGGGTGGGTTTTGGGCGTATTGTGCCGAAATACCCGGTGCGAACGGCCAGGGCGAAACGGTTGAGGAAGCGAAGGAAAACCTCCGGTGCGCGATAGAGTTGATTCTCAAAGACCGACGAGAAGACGCCTTGCGCGGGTTGAGCGACGAGGCGATTCAGGACAAGGTGCTGATTGTTTGAAGCGTCGGGAGTTGGAAAGGCGTCTGCGTCGCGCTGGTTGCTACGTCAAGCGAGAGGGAGCCGCGCACACTCTCTGGATCAACCCGAATAACGGAGTCGTGGAAACCGTGCCGCGGCATGCGGAAATCAAAGAGCCTCTCGCGCGGAAAATACTGAAGCGTCTGGGTGCAGAGTGAACCTCGCCGCTCCAATGGAGTCATGAGTGCTTTGAAACGGCAACGGTTCAGTCGGATGGTGGATGTTGCCGGTAAGGTGCCGACGGTGCGGGAGGCGGTGGCGCGCGCCGAGGTTGAGCTGCCGGCAGGGGTGCGAGCGTGGTACCGGGATGGTGAGTTGCATAGTCCGAAAGGGCCGGTGTTTCAGACGGCGGTGGTGGCCGGTACGATGGCGGCGAAGCGCACCAGTGAGTTGGTTCCGTTGTGTCATCCGTTGCCGGTGGAGGCGTGCGAGGTGACGGTGCGACGACGCGGGCGGCGGGCGGTGATTGAGGCCCGTGTGCGCACGACCCACAAGACAGGTGTGGAGATGGAGGCGTTGATGGCCGTGAGCGTGGCGGCGTTGACGGTGTACGACATGTGCAAGGCGTTGGCGCCGGGCACGGTCATTCGGGAGATTCGGTTGTTGGAGAAAACCGGTGGCAAACGTGATTACCG
>JANWVU010000132.1 GCA_025056465.1 Verrucomicrobiia bacterium
ACCAGCACGTTTATGGGGCATCCGGTAGGCTGCGCGGCCGGAGTAACGGCGTTGCGGGAGATGCAGCGGCTTAACCTACCGGTTCGTGCGGCAGCGTTGGGCGCACTGGCCCAACGGTGTTTACCGGACTTGGAGGGCAAAGGATTGATGTTGGGGCTGACGGTGCGCGGTGCCGATCGGTTATGCCAGCAGTTGCTCCAACGCGGCATTTTGGTTTTGCCCGAAGGTGATCAAAACAATCGGCTGGCGATCACGCCGCCGTTGACGATTTCCGCCCGCCAACTCGAGTGGGCGCTGCGCCAGATTGCCGAGCTGCTGTGAACCGAATCGCTCCCACGTTTCTTGTTACGATCCAACTGCTCTGTCTTGCGTACCTCGTAGCGACCGGTCCGACGATCGTCAGCAGCCGGTGGCTCTGGTTGGAATTGCTCGGTTTGGCGTGGGGAATTTGGGCCGTGGTTGTGATGCCGCGTCGGCAATGGCGGATTTTCCCTGACGTGCCGCAAGGAGCGCGACTTGTCCAATGCGGTCCCTATCGTTGGGTACGGCACCCCATGTACACCGCAGTGCTGGTCGTCACGGGCACGTGGGTGTTGGACCATCCGACGCTGTTGCGCGGCTGTGTGTGGATGTTGTTGGCGGTGGTACTGCACGCTAAGTTGAAACATGAAGAGACGTTGTTGCAGGCAACGTTTCCCGAATACGCGGCGTATGCGCGCCGCACGAAGCGATTGATCCCCGGTGTGTACTGACGGCATTCGACTCGAGCAGAAGGTGCTGGCGCTGATTCGTGGCGAGCCGGGGGCAGCCTCATTTGAGGCGCTGGCGTTGGAGGTATTTGCGTTTCAGTACGAACATTGCGCGCCCTACCGGGCCTATTGTGATCGGCTGGGTTGCACACCCCAAACGGTCACGGACTGGCGAGCCATCCCGGCAGTGCCAACGCGCGCGTTCAAAGATTTTTCGCTCACCTGTTTTCCGACGGACGAAGCGGTGGCCGAATTTCACACGAGCGGCACGACGAGCGGGCGACCCGGTCGCCATTTTTTCCGCACATTAGCCGTGTATGACGCGGCGATGGTGGAGCCGTTTCGTGCGGCGTTACTGGAGCCGGCCGAGCGGCCGCTGCCGATGTTGTTGTTGGCGCCCTCGCCCAGCGAGGCGCCCCATTCGTCGCTGTCATACATGTTGGAGCGATTGCGTGAGAAGTTCGGTGCCCCCGAAAGTGAATACTTCGTAGTGGCGGGTCGTTTGGAACGCGAGCGATTGGTGCGGCGCTTGTGTGAGGCGCAGTGGGCCAGCCAGCCGGTCATGCTGTTGGGGACTGCGTTCGCTTTTGTGCATTTGCTGGACTATTGCGAACAGGAGAACCTAACTTTTGAGCTGCCGACCGGCTCGCGCATAATGGAAACGGGTGGATACAAAGGTCGGTCACGCGAGTTGCCGGTGGGTGAGTTGTACCGGCAACTCCGCGCGCGGTTGGGCGTGACGTGGCTGGTCAACGAGTACGGGATGACCGAACTGAGCAGCCAGTTTTATAGTCGGGAAGGCGAGCGCAAACGTGCATCGCGATGGACTCGCGTCATGGTGATCAACCCACGCACCGGCGGCCCCGCGGAAGACGATCAAGTTGGTCTGATTCGTGTTTTGGATTTGGCCAACGTATGGAGCGTGGCGTGCATCCAGACGGAAGATTTGGGTCGCAGTTCGAGCGAGGGGTTCGCAGTGTTGGGACGAGCCGCCAATGCGGAGGTGCGTGGGTGCTCGCTGACGGCTGAGACTTGGCAATGAGCGCCACGGTGGAGCAGGTTCAGGCAGCGGTCGCGCAGGTGATTGAGGCACGCGAGCGGTTGTTGTCGCGCCGCACCACTGGTGAAATCATTCAGGCGTTGGCGACGGCGGCAGCCAGTTGGTTGGAGCCTGACAGCCCGTGGCGCGCGCGCGCGGTCGCCGAGGCACCGCAGCCGACCGGCTTTTCGCCACAGATGGTGGAGGAAGCGGTGCGATTAACTTTCGCGCCAATCACCACGGCGGCGCTGGGCGAGTTAGTGGATCGCGAGCTGGCCGATCGTCATGCGCTCGACGGCTTTTGCCGGCAGGGTAGTGTCACGGCGCGGGCTACCGGGCCGCGCGTGATTGCGCAGTTTTTGGCCGGCAACGTCCCATCGCCCGGGATCGTCAGTCTTTGTATCGGGCTGATTCTGCGCGCCGGGAACCTCGTGAAACTTTCGTCGCACGATCCGGTATTCCCCTCGTTGTTTCTCGAATCGGTGCGTGCGGTTGATTCTGAGCTGGCCAGTTGCGCGGTGGCCTTGTCTTGGCCCCGCACGGAAACGGCGGTCACGCAGGCTGCGCTGGCCGCGGCGGATGCGATCATTGCGTATGGCGATGATTTCACACTTCGCAGTTTGAAGCAGATGGCGCCGCCGTCGGCAGTTTTCCTTGGGTATGGTCACAAAGTGAGTTTTGGTGTCATTACACGCGCGGCGCTGGCTGCGGAGAACCTACCGGCGTTGTGTGAAGCGGTGGCGTTTGATGTGTCCGTTTATGATCAGCAAGGTTGTCTGTCGCCGCACGTGTTGTATGTGGAAGAACGCGGTGAAATCAGCCCGCGCAAGTTTTGTGCGGCGTTGGCCGAGGCCATGGCGGCGTATCATACGCGCGTGCCTACCGGGCCCCTGACCGATGAGGAAGCCGCCCAAATCACCATGGTGCGTTTGGGCTATGAGTTCCGGTCGGAGACCGACAAACGGGTTGCTGTTTGGGCGAGCGACCGGCCGAATGAGTGGGCGGTAATTTACGATGATGATCCGGCGTTCACGCCCTCGTGCTTGAATCGAATTGTGTTTGTGAAACCAACGGACGGATTCAAACGTGTGCTGAGTTCCGTTCAGCGGTTCGCATCGCAGATTGCCTGTGTGGGTGTGGCGCCGTTCGATGAACGGGCCGCAGAGTTTGCCGCCCAGCTCGCTCGGTTGGGCATCCATCGGGTTTGTCCGTTGGGACAGATGCAGCGGCCGCCGTTGTCGTGGCACCACGAGGGACGGGGTCGGCTGGGTCAATTGGTGCGCTGGACGGACCTGGGCTGACGACGATGGTCGCTCATGCGGTTAGTCGCAGAAAATTTATCAAAATCTTTTTTCCCTCCTGCGTGAGGATGGATTCGGGGTGAAATTGCACGCCCCAAATCGGGAATTGTTTGTGGCGCACACCCATAATTTCGCCTTCGGGACGTGTTTCCGCGGTAATCTCCAAACAATCCGGAAGGGTCTCGCGTCGGATCAACAAGGAGTGATACCGGGTTGCGGTGAAAGGATTGGGCATGTCGGCAAACAGCTCGCGTTCGTTGTGATGGATGGGCGATGTTTTGCCGTGCATCAGACGTTGTGCACGGACGATTTCACCGCCAAAAACATGGCCGATGCATTGGTGGCCAAGACACACACCAAGGGTTGGAATGCGCGGACCGAACTCACGGATGATGTCATTGGAAATACCGGCCTCTCGCGGGGAACAGGGGCCCGGCGAAATCACCAGCCGATCGGGCCGCAGTTGGCGGATGGCGTCGAGCGTCAACTCGTCGTTGCGCGCGATCCGCATTTCCACGCCCAACTCACCGAGGTACTGGACGAGGTTGTAGGTGAAACTGTCGTAGTTGTCGATTACCAGCAGCACGGCGGCGCATGGTAGCGCAGGGTGCTGTCGTTGCGAAGGGTTTTTCACTTGCGAGGGGGATGCAGGTTCGGCAACGTTGCCCGCATGAATGAGGTCCCACCAGTGCTTGCGAACCGACCGACGCGCCCGTGGGGTTGGGTCGCGTTGACGGTGGTGTTGGCGCTGTTGTTGGTCGTCAGCGTCATGGGGAACTTGGGGTTGCTGAGTTTCTTTTTCTCCACGGGCACGGCGAGTGGTCATCGGGAGTTGATCGAGGAGGTAATTGGCGGCGATACGCACACGCGGAACAAAATCGCCGTGCTTTACTTGTATGGAGTGATCACCTCCAACGCAGAGCATTTTCCCGATGAGGAAGGCTTGGTGGGCTGGGTGCGCGCTCAATTGGAACACGCCTTGGACGACGCGCGGGTCAAAGCGATTTTGGTGCGTGTCAACTCGCCAGGTGGCGAAGTGGTGGCCTCGGACGCAATCTACCGGGCATTAGCGGAGGCGCGCGAGGTTAAGCCGGTAATCGCCTATTTGGAATCGGTGGCCGCTTCCGGCGGCTACTACGCGGCCGTGGGTGCGCAACACATCATGGCGTCGGATCTGACGATCACCGGCAGCATCGGAGTTATTTTGCAAACGCTGACGCTGCGTGGGTTGATGGACAAGGTCGGGATCCAAGCGCACACCTTCAAATCGGGACAGTACAAAGACCTGCTGAATCCCACCCGTCAACCGACTGATGACGAAAAAGCGCTCGTGCAGGGATTGATCATGGAAGTGTACGACAAGTTTCTGGCAATCGTGGCGCGGGAGCGCGAGTTGGACATTGAACAATTGCGCAATGGCTTGGCGGATGGTCGCATTTTGTCCGGTAAGCAGGCATTGGATGCTGGGTTTGTTGATGAGCTAGGATATTTTGATGATGCAGTGGAGCGTGCCAAGCAGTTGGCTGGTGTCGAGAAAGCTAAATTGGTTCGTTACCGAGTGCCGTTCTCGCTGACCGAATTGCTACGCTTTCAAGCCCGGCCGGTCCCGACCCGTCTCCAAATTGAATTCGTGCCCCAACCTGTTCGCCTCGAGCCCGGCAAACTCTATTTTCTGCCTTCATTCCTGTTTGAATGAAATGCACATCTTTTCGGGTTGCCGAAAACAACCTCGCGAGCGCGCTATCCAGCCATGCCGCGGCGTGAACTCAGATATCCCCAACAGGTCGTGGAATGGTTGGAGGACTGGGGACGGCGACTTTCTAAGCCAGCGTCGTTGATCTTGATCGGCTCGGGTGCCCTTTTGTGGCACGCTGCTGAACGCGGTATTACAACACCGCTGCCGGAAAACAGCATGGACGTGGATCCAATCACCGACGATGAAGAGCTCGCGCGACTTGCATACGATGCAATGATTGGCAGTGAGTTTGAATTGGAACACGGCTGGCATGTCAATCTCATGCCGAAAGCAGTGCTCAGTGAGTTGCCGACGGGCTGGGAAACGCGCGCCTCGAAAAAGACATACTGTAATCTCACGGTGACTGTTCCGTCGCCGCAGGATCTGATCGCCCCAAAATTAAGACGCGGAGAGCCGCGGGATTTGAAACATGCGGATTGGGCGCGTAGCGTAGGGTTGATTTCCGAATGAACAAGTACGTCGACTACCAAGACTTGGCGCGCCTGGAGTACGGTCGGCTTCTCTGGCGCAACCCGGAAATGCGTCGGCGTCTTCTCGAACACTGGCTCGATCCCCGCCATCCCTACCGCGAGCGGTTTGTTCAACACCGGGCGGAGATCGAACGCGTTTTGTCCTCCTCAGACGAAGATGTTCCGCGGGCGCTCCTGCGCGAAATCCCACCGGTTTTTGGCTCGTTTTGGAAATAGTACGGCGTCAACGCGAGGCGCTCACCCTTACCGCCATTCGTGTTTGGGGTATTTGCGCTGCAATTCTTGTTTAAGTTTCGGATATTGCTCGCGCCAAAAACTCGCCAAATCGCTGGTGACCTGCACCGCCCGATGGTTCGGCGCCAAAACCTCCACCACCACCGTGGCGCGTCCTTTGGCAATGCGTAGCGGCCCGTCCACGCCGTATAGATCCTGAATTGGTGCGGCAATCATGGGTGGTTTCCCTTCCGCATACCGCACTTTGACCCGACGCCCGCACGGCAAAAGAAGTCGCTCGGGTGCGTATTCCTCCACCCAGGCTTGTTGCTGAGCCGGCAGCCAACTTTTGACCACCGGAAGCACGGGG
>JANWVU010000133.1 GCA_025056465.1 Verrucomicrobiia bacterium
CACGTCGGCTGGCGCGCCTCGCGTTGATACACCGGCGCCTCCTCGGCCAACGCCCGAGCCGGTATTTCTGCCACCACCTCGTCGCCCCACTTCACACGCATCAACCCATCACCCGTCACACGCCCGATCGTTACACCGTGCAGGTCCCACTTGTTGAAAATCGCCTCGACCTCCTGCTCGCGACCACGCTGCGCGATCAACAACATCCGTTCCTGCGACTCGCTCAGCATGATCTCATACGGCGTCATCCCGCTCTCGCGTTGCGGCACTTTCTGCACATCAATCTCGATGCCGGTGCCCGCGCGGCTCGCCGTCTCACACGTTGAGCAAGTCAATCCTGCCGCGCCCATGTCTTGAATGCCCACCACCAATCCATTCTGCCGCATCACCTCCAGGCAGGCTTCCAACAACAACTTTTCCATGAACGGATCGCCCACCTGGACTGCCGGCCGATCCTCGTGCGATTCCTCGGTCAACTCCCGACTCGCAAACGCCGCGCCCGCCAACCCGTCCCGTCCCGTGGCACTGCCCACATAAATCACCGGGTTGCCCACCCCTTCCGCCTTCCCACGTTTGATTTGATCGTGCCGAATGATCCCCAGACACACCACGTTGACCAGCGGATTGCCGTTGTAACTCGCATCGAAATACACCTCACCGCCCACCGTCGGCACCCCGATGCAGTTGCCATAATGCGCGATACCGGCCACCACCCCGGCAAACAACCGCCGATTCGTCGCTGCCTGCGGCGAATCCCCTTCGATCGGCCCAAATCGCAGCGAGTTGAAACAGAACAACGGTCGCGCCCCCATCGTGAAAATATCCCGAATGATCCCGCCCACTCCGGTCGCCGCGCCCTGAAACGGCTCCACCGCGCTCGGGTGGTTGTGCGATTCGATCTTGAACGCCACCGCCCAACCATCGCCGATATCCACAATCCCGGCATTCTCCTCTCCCGCCTTCACCAGAATAAACGGCGCCTCACGCGGAAACTTTCGCAGCTCGGCGCGCGAATTTTTGTAGCTGCAATGCTCCGACCACATCACCGAAAAAATCCCCAGCTCCGTCCAGGTCGGCTCGCGTCCGAGGATCGAGCAAATGCGCTGATACTCCTCGGCGCTCAACCCATGTTCAGCCACCAACTCCGGTGTGATGCGCGGTTCCGTCTTCATGCAGGCCGCACTCCATACCACGTCGGCGCGTGGCCGCAAAGCGAGGAAACTGGTGTGCTTTGGCGCAGGTCACCTCGTGTCCCACCGGCTGGCTTGCGCTCCCCAAAAAAACCGCGACGTCATCCCACCGGTCTGGTAGCCTACCGGTTGTGGTCCACATCGGCTGTTGCGGGTTTGCTCTGGCTCGCGCCAAATATTTCGCCGCCTTCGACTGCGTCGAGGTAAACTCCACGTTTTACAACCTACCCAAACTCAGCACCGCCGCCCGCTGGCGCGCCGAGGCGCCTGCCGAATTCCAATTCACCATGAAAGCCTGGCAGGTCATCACCCACCGGGCCGACAGTCCCACCTACCGGCGCACGAAGCTCGACCCGCGCGACCGCGAGTATTGCGGTTTTTTCGGATTCAATCCGACCGTGCGCTGGGCCTGGGAACAAACCTACCGGGTGGCCGAAACGCTCCGCGCTGTGCTGGTGTTGTTTCAATGCCCGCCCACGTTCAAGCCCACTGACGAAAACGTCGAGCGGCTGACGCGCTTTTTCCTCCGCGCCAAACGCGGCAAATTGCTTTTCGGTTGGGAACCGCGCGGCGATTGGCCTGCCGAGACCGTGCGACGTTTGTGCCGCGACCTCGACTTGATCCACGTCGCGGATCCATTTGATAGCCTACCGGTAACCGCCACTCCGCTGCGGTACTTCCGGCTACATGGTCACGGCAACCCCCGACATCGGTACACGCCAAACGAATTTCGGCAGCTCCGCGCTTGGTGCGCAGGGAAAAACCCGGTCTTCTGCTTCTTCAACAACGTTGCGATGGCAGAGGACGCCCGCCGATTCAAAGCCTGGCTCGCGGAATCACCACCAACGGCATGATGTACCGCAGTCCGTCCGTCGGCCCATAGGCAATTTCCAACGCGATGCTCGCAAATGACCGGTCTGTCCAGTGCGTCCGAAATTCATGAGCCTGCAAATGCCGCAACGCAATCGGCTCGCTGCGCCACACATCCACCGGCTGATCCTGCGCATCCCGAAACGTACACACGATTGTCAGGTGATTCATCAGCTCGGGACCAATGTTGCGCACCCACCCTTCAATTGCGTGGTACCGCTGACCGTTGCGCGGCTCGACCAGAATCTTCACGTTGGCCAGCTCCAAAACCTTCTCCAACACCATCGGCTCGTACGGCTCCAAAAACGACGCGTGCACCACCACCTGCGCCTCCTCACCCACCTGGTTGATCGTGCCCCGCACCCACAAATCTTCCCCATCGAGATTCAGTGCCGTCACAATTAAAATCGTTCCCGGCTCCAGACCCCGCCACTGATGCGTAAACGGATCCTGCGCCGGCGCAAACGTCGCCACCCGCGCGCGGCCGCCCTCCAAATACGTCACCGTGCGCATGGGCCCGCGCGCCATGTGTTGCAGCCGCAAAATCTCTTCCCGCGATTGGCGGCCGACTGGAACCTTCGGTGGACCCTCCAACCGGCTGCGCACCACCAACGCCCACGCCACCGCCAGGCACCCGATGAAGATTGTCGCCACCAAGATCTGTACGTCACGTCGCGTGCCCAAACCGCGCCGAATTTCCATCGTCATGGCTGCCTCCTTTCTCGCCTCTCCACGTCGCTACCAATGCACACCCGCTACGAGTTGGCAAGTGAACCCGGCGGTTCTTCAATGTCATAGGCGTCAAAAATTTCCAATCGGGCCGTCGGATCTCGCCATGCGTCCGGAGGCAAACCGGCCTTCTGGCACACCGCCGCCAAAACCTGCTCCGCATTCCAACCGCGTTCTCGCGCCACCTTCGGCAGCAACAATGCCCGACGCAAACCGTGTTGCACGATGATTCCGTGCCGCAGCGGATCAAACGCGCTCACGTCTCGCAACTCTACCGGCGGTTCCAGCACCGAGATGCTGTAATGCAAATCGGGAAACTCCGCAGGCTCCACCGGCGGAAATCGTGGATCCTCGTACGCCGCCGACACCGCCGCGCGCAGGACGTTCTCCCACAAAGGCCGCTCATGTTGCAAATGACCGATGCAGCCGCGCAGTTCTCCGTGTTTCGTCAACGTCACAAACGCCGCGTGCGGCGCGCACACCCCGGGTGTCCGCTCCGATTCCGGTACCTCCGTCAAACCAGTCTCCACCGCCGCGCGCGCCCAACGCAACAACCGTCGCTCCTCATCTGAAGTCAGCGAAATCACGTCTCGACGACGCCGAACAACTCCCGCGGCGTCAAGGTTACCGGGTCAAAACAAAACTCCGCGGCATCCAATGGCACCTCGTGCGGTCGCAGCGCAAAATATTTCCCTTCCGCTTCCGCGCAGACCCGACCGTTTTCATCCTGCAGGATACTTCGCGCCAAACACAACGACCGCTGCACGCGTCCCACCTCGCCCCGCAGCCGGTAGGTCGCTCCCACACGGGCTTTCTGAACCCACCGCACCTGCATTTCCACCGACAGATGGAATCGGCGCCGCGCAAACGACGCCGCCCAAAACATCACCTCGTCCAACGCCGCTGCCACCACCCCGCCGTGCACAATGCCCGTGTAACCGGCATGCTCCGCCCGTGGGATGTAATCGCTGAGAATCGCTCCGTCCTCCACGCGAAACCGTAATCGCAACCCGGCCGGGTTGTCCGCCCCGCACACAAAACAACTGCGCGTGTACGGTAGATGCACCACCGTCATTGCCCGCACTCTATCCCGCGCCTCGCCGGCACTCAAGCCGCGTTGTCCACCCGCTGGGTCGAAACGCCGGCAGCCGCAAACCCAGCCTCACGTGCACCCGGCCGGGAATCACACACGCGCTCATCCCAGCGATTCGACAGCGGGTCTCAATCCACGGCGCGAGTTTGGATTTGGAACCGCGCCATTTCTCTGCTACACATTGGAAAGTTGAGGACGGCGATGCTGGTCAGTGTTATCATCCCCACGCTGAACGAAGAGACGCATCTGCCGGTAACGTTGCGTCAGTTGGCGCATCATCCGAACGTCGAGTTGATCGTGGTGGATGGCGGCTCAACCGATCACACGCTGGACATCGCGCGGCAGTTCACCCCTTACGTGTTCGTCACCCGACCGGGTCGCGCCCACCAAATGAACACCGGTGCGCGCCACGCCACCGGTGATGTCCTGTTGTTTTTGCATGCCGACACATTTTTGCTGCCGGGTGCGCTGGACGAGGTGCAACGGCGGTTGGTGTTGGACGCGGCCGTAGGGGGCGCGTT
Source organism: Verrucomicrobiia bacterium (assembly GCA_025056465.1). Lineage (GTDB taxonomy): Bacteria > Verrucomicrobiota > Verrucomicrobiia > Palsa-1439 > Palsa-1439 > JANWVU01. The sequence goes on from JANWVU010000133.1 coordinate 4,404, forward strand.
CGATCTGCAAATTGATTCACGGCGCCGGGCCTGCCGGCTCGTCGCGCGAGTAGCCACATGGCGCGCGCGGGTACTGCGGTTGCCTTATGGTGATCAGGGCATTTTTGTTTGGCGCCAACTATTCCACTCGTTGGGTGGCTTCCCCGAAATCCCAATCATGGAAGACGTGGCGTTCGTGCGCAAACTGCGGCGCGCAGGGCGGCTCACATTCATCGCCGGTGGCCTGGTCACCAGCGGACGGCGTTGGGAAGCAAATGGCGTGTGGAAAACGACGCTGGTGAACTGGTGGGTTACCTTTTTGTATTTTTTGCATGTCCCGCCGGCAGAGTTGCGCCGTATATACGATGGGTGGTTGGTCAGTGGTAAACCGCGCCGAGATAAGTCGGAACTCATCACACCCGACCAGGAGCGCCTAAGCGAGCGCCGCTGAAGAGACTGAGCGGGTTCGCACCAGTCAGCCTGCTCCAACACGCGTGCAGAACTGAGCGAAAGTGGAAGCGTATTTACTTCGGGGAACCGTTTCACTATTGGTGAAGCTCTATGGACATTAAGTTGCCACGTCTCGGGGAGGGCGCGGATTCCGGGGTGGTCGTCAACGTGCTGGTCAAAGAGGGTGACACCATCCAAGCGGAGCAACCGATCCTGGAGCTGGAGACGGAGAAAGCGGTGGGCACGATTCCGTCGCCGGCCGCCGGTACCGTCGCGAAAATTTATGTCAAGGTGGGTGACAAAATTAGCGCGGGTCAACCGGTACTGGCTTTGACTGATGGAGCGGGGACGACGGCACCGGCAGCGCAGACGCCGATCGCCTCCGCACCTACTGCGGCGGCACCTGCCCGACCGGTTATCCCACCGGCTGTGGCCCCGGTGGCGCCGAGTGTCATGCCGCCGGCAGCGGTGCCGGTGCATCGCGCGGTGCCGGGGGTGCCGATTGCGGCGTCGCCCACCGTGCGCCGGTTGGCAGCGGATTTGGGAATTGATCTAACGCGTGTGCCCGGTAGCGAACCCGGGGGGCGGATTACGTTGGCTGATGTGCGGTCGTACATTCAGCAATTGCAGGCGTTGGCGGCGGGTCAGCCGGCGGCCATGCCGGTGGGTGTCGCGCCCGTGGCGCCGGTTCCGACACCAGAGAGCATTGATTTTTCGCAGTGGGGTCCGATTCGGAAAGTTGCGCTGCCACCGATTCGCCAAACGATCGCACGGCGGTTGCATGAGTCGTGGACGAGCATTCCGCACGTGACGCAGTTTGATGAAGCGGATGGCACGGCGTTGATGGGTTTGCTGAAACAGCACAAGGCGGCGTTTGAAAAACAAGGCGTGCGCCTGACGATCACCCCACTGTTGATGAAGTGTGTTGTGGCGGTGTTGAAAAAGCATCCCATCTTCAACGCCAGTCTCAGCCTTGCCACGCAAGAGCTGGTTTACAAGGAGTATTACCATTTCGGCATCGCG
>JANWVU010000134.1 GCA_025056465.1 Verrucomicrobiia bacterium
ACATCCGCCAGCTCCAGCCGGTCGCGCCGAATGAAATGCGCCTGCGCCAGTTGCAACTGTACTGTGGACATGAGTAGTGCGATTCGACGAAAAAATCTTGTGTATTGCTCCGAGCAATGCGCGCGGCGTGATTGCACGCCCGAAGTCTGTCGCTGCGAACACGACCATTGCGGCAGCGGCGACTGATTCGGAATAGCCAACCCGTCCCCAGTTTACGTGAGTTGTGGAGCGCTACCGGCGCGGGGGCTCTGTTCTGGGCTCTTGGTCTGACGTGTGATCGGTTGCAGGGAGCTTATAGATCTCGCTTGAGTGCTCGGCTTGCTTGCCGACGGGAAGGAGCGTCTGGTCTTTTTGTCTGATTCCAGAGCCTGTCGAGTTCTGCCAGCGAACAATCTTTGAGTTGCCGACCACTTTTGTGAACGGCACGTTCGACGGCGCGGAAACGCCGAATGAATTTTTCGACCGCCCGGTTGAGCACCGACTCGGCTTGCAATCCTTGGAACCGCGCGACGTTGACCGTTGCAAACAGCAAATCGCCCAATTCGTCCTCCATGCGCGCGCGTCGGCCGCTGCGCAAGGCGGCGCGCAATTCGCCCAATTCCTCTTCAACCTTTGCGAGGACGTCCTCCACTCGCTGCCAGTCAAACCCCACCCGCGCGACTTTTCGTTGAACCTTGTCAGCCTTCATCAGCGCTGGTAGGGATCGAGGCAATTCATCGAGGATGCTGTCGGTGTTTCGCTCAGCTTTTTTGATTTGCTCCCACTGATGCAACACTTCCGCGCTGGTGTGTGCGCGCGCTTTGCCGAAAACATGCGGGTGGCGATGGACCAGTTTGTCGGCCACCGCGCGCGCTACATCGTCGAAGTTGAACTCGCCACGTTCGGAGGCCATCTGCGCATGGAAAACCACCTGCAACAACAAGTCGCCCAGCTCATCGCAAAACGCGGCGAGATTACCGGCTTCCAAGGCGGCCAACGCCTCGTGTGCTTCTTCAATGAGGTTGTGCGCGATGGACTGATGGGTTTGTTCGCGGTCCCACGGACAGCCCTGTGGCGACCGCAGTTTGGCCATGATGCGCAATAATCGCGCGATGTTTCGGGTGGATGACGGAATGCGTTTTTGCGGCATGAGGTTGATCACAACAAAACAGGGGCAAAGCCGGTGGCCTTGCCCCTGCCATGCCATCCGTTGGTCATCACCCTCGGGCGCGCGACGGAGTTGGGTAAGCCAACTCACGGGCTTCCTCCTCCGTCAACTGCGCCTCGCGCAACGGGGCCGCTTGTTCGCGACGCCGCAATTCCCAAAGCCGTTCCAACTCGGCTTCCAAAGCCGCGAGCCGATGCGTCCCAACAGATGGAATGTCGTCCCCCGCATTGGCCAGACGGCTCCGCAATTTTTGTAGTTCTTCCGTAACTTGCGCGATTCGCTCCAGCACGGTCGGCTGTTTTTCCTCCCGCGTCATGGCGGGAATCCGACGCAACGGTGACCGCCGACGAGTCGTCTTGGCGGTTTTTGTTTTTACACTTCGAGCTTGTTTTTTCATGATCATAGAGAGCTACTCTATTGACCCCCTTTTTACGGCTTCGTTCAAACAAACTCAAGGGACATCTTAAGATGGGCGCATCGAAATCGCAAGAACCAGAAAATCAGACACTTACGTAGTTACCCGGTGACTCAGAAGGCGCTCGCCATCGAAGAGAAAAAAACCGCGAAACCGTTTGCGGCTCAACAACAAAGGCAGCCAGTGTGGGTCGTCTTGCCACATCTCGTCATAAGGGATCGCCGTGATCGGGGTCCAGTAGGGCTTGGCTTCGTCCGTTTCAACCGGATCTCCGATGCAGCCCGAGGCCGCGAAGACGGTGACATGTAGCCGATAGCCGTCTAAAAATTGAAAAAACAACTCTCCCACTTGCTCCAAGCCGGTAGGTATTACCCCGATTTCCTCTCGCGTTTCACGAATTGCCGCCGCCTCGGCCGTCTCGCCCGGCTCATTGCGGCCGCCCGGGCCGTTCATCTTACCGGCTCCGAGCCCTCGTTTCTTGCGAATCAGCAAGACCTGACCGTCTCGAATAATGAAACAAAGATTGGCCCATTCCGTCGGCACCCAATGGTCCCAGTCAATGTCGTCCACCCGTTGCAATATCCGAGCCGTGCCCCCGCCCACGGCGCCGCGTCCTCAATTCGCCCGATGCGTGGGCTTCTCCAGCAACGGCATCCCCACCCGGTCGGCCAACTCGTGAAACTCCTCCCGCGACAATGTGTCCAAGGTCTTGCCCCGCCGACGCATCTGTTCATTGAACTTGATTGCTTTCTCCTGCATCACGGCGTGGGTCTCCTCGCTTCCGCCGATGAGTTGAAAATTCTCGCCCTTCGTCACGCGCAAGTGACCGTCCTTGTTGTCAAAACCAATTCCCAACAACTGTTTTTTGCTCTTTCGTTTCGAGGGTGTTTTTTTGTCGGCCATTGCTCAACACTAGCCGCCCATCCTACAAAACGCAACGCTCAACATAGTTCTCGCTGCGTCCGACCTGACCAGACCACGCCCGCGGGGCGACCTGCCGGCTTGCCTGCCCTCTTCCGGCTGTTACCATAATCCCATGAAAGTGCTGGTTACAGGAGGCGCGGGCTACATCGGCAGCATTTGTGTTGAAGAACTTCTCAACGCCGGTCATCAGGTTTGGGTGATCGACAACCTCAGCGAGGGCCACCGTCAGGCCGTGGACAAACGCGCCGTGTTCATCGAGGGCGATCTGGCCGACCGGCCATTCCTCTTCAAAACCCTCGAGACCATTCGCCCCACCGCCGTCATGCATTTTGCCGGTAGCGCGCTCGTCCCCGAGAGCATGACCAATCCCGGCAAATACTTTCGCAACAACGTCGCCAACGGCATCAACCTGCTGGAAGCTTGCGTCCAGGGCGGCGTCGAAAAATTTGTCTTCTCCTCCACCTGCGCCATTTTCGGTGAACCCAAAAAAATCCCCATCGCGGAAGACCACCCTGCCCATCCTGTCAGTCCTTACGGCGAATCGAAGTTGATGTTCGAAAAAATCCTCCATTGGTACGATCGCCAACACGGTCTCAAATCGGTTTGCCTCCGCTATTTCAACGCTGCCGGTGCCACCGCCTATTTCGGTGAACACCACTGGCAGGAAACCCACCTCATCCCCAACGTCCTGAAAGTCGCCCTTGGCCAGAAACCCGCCGTCGAAATTTACGGCACCGATTACCCAACGCCCGACGGAACCTGCATCCGTGATTTCATCCACATCGTCGACCTCGCCCAAGCCCATCTGCTCGCACTACAACACGATCAATCCGATGTCTTCAATCTCGGCAGCGGCCACGGTTACTCCGTCCAACAAGTCGTTCAGACCGCCCGCAAAATTACCGGCCACCCAATCCCCACCGTCGAAAAACCGCGCCGCCCCGGTGACCCGCCTCGTCTGGTGGCCGACTCCCGAAAAATCCGCAAAGTCCTCGGCTGGCAACCCCGGTACGACTCGCTTGAAGACATCATTCAGAGCGCCTGGGATTGGCACCGCACCCACCCCAACGGCTACGAGTAGTCCCCTTTCGTTGCATTGAATTGGCGCGCGGGCTCGCGTTCGTTTCAACCGTTGCGCGATCCTATGAGCCCGCTAGAGTCGCGTGTCATGGACTTTCCTCTGCCGGAACGCCAGCCCGGTGCATGACGACGACGTACGGTTTGATACGTTGGAACAATCGCTCGCCAATACCGGGTACGCGGAGCAAATCCTCCACGCGCTCATAGGGCCGGTGACTCACAATTCGCTCGGCGAGTACCGGCCCGATGCCAGGAATGGCTTGAAGCTGCCGGCTCGTGGCGCGATTGAGGTCTACCGGCTCGCTGGGCGGCTCGTCGCGCAGAGCCACACGGATGCCCTCCAATTGCTCGTCCTCGCTCCGTTGCTGGGCGCGCAATTCCGCCAACAAGTCCGCGGCCGTTTCCGCCCAAATACCGGCCCGCTGAAGCATTGCTTGGCGTTCCAAATCTTGCAAGTCGGCCATGACACGATCGCCCGACCGGCCATCGGGTGTTGTTCGTTTCGCGCCGAACGCACGCGCCAAACCGCTCCGCACCAGCTCGGTCCCAAGGTCGCGTCCATCATGCGTCGTGACCAGCGCATACACGCGCGGTTCGGCCGACCGGCCCATTGCATCGGCAAATGCAGTGTGCACCGTGAACGGTTCGGCAAGCAATCGTGCCGTGAACTCGCGCGCCTCGCGGCCGAAATGAACCACGCGCTGCATGTTGGTCAGCCCAAAATACCGCGCTTGCTCGCGAATCCGCTTCGCATCGGCGTCGGTGACGACAACCGTCTCCGGACAATCCACAAAATACAACCGCACATGCAACTCCCGCTCCCCGCACACCACGCGGAAACTATCGCCGTCGTTGCCGCGATGCTCGACCCACCGGCAGTCCTTGAATGTTTGCCACTCGACCGCTAGCGCCGTGACGGCCAGCAAACCGATTGCCCAGATGTACCGGAATCGTTTCACGCCTCACCATCGGACACTTCCAACGATAAATCCACCGCCCGCGCCGAGTGCGTCAATGCTCCCACACTGATGTAATCCACCCCGGTCGCCGCTAGCTCCGCCACGTTGGCGAGCCGCACCCCGCCGCTGGCTTCCGTGCGCGCGCGTCCGTTGACCAATCGCACCGCCTCCTCCAACTCTGCCGCCGTCATGTTATCCAACAAAATGTGATCCGCCCCCGCCGCCAACGCCTCTTCCACCTCCGCCAACGTATCCGCCTCCACAATCACCGTCACCGCGGGCCGTTCCTTTCGCACCCGTCGCACCGCCGCCGCCAACGCATCGGCTCCCAACCGCCTCAGCAACCGCCGGTGGTTATCCTTGATCATCACTGCGTCATACAACCCCATCCGATGGTTCTGCCCGCCGCCGACCCGCACCGCGTATTTCTCCATCACCCGCAACGTCGGCGTCGTTTTCCGCGTGTCCAAAATCCGCACCGACGTACCCGCCACTGCTTCCACAAACTCCCGGGTCAGTGTGGCAATGCCGCTGAGTCGCTGCAAAAAATTCAACGCCGTTCGCTCGCCCGCCAAAATCGGTCGCGCCCGCCCGCGCACGCGCGCCAACACCTCACCAGCCGCCAACACAGCGCCCTCAGCGACCAACGGCGCAAACTCGATGCCGGCATCCAACTGCCGAAACACCTCGGCAGCAAACGGCAACCCCGCCACCACGACCGGCTCCCGCGCCACAATTTCCGCCACCGCCGCCAGCTCAGCCGGTAGGACCAACTCCGACGTCAGATCACCGGCCCCAATATCCTCGGCCAACGCTTGCTGCACCACGGAGACAACATAGTCTTCCGCTAACCCATGCATGACCCGACCTTACCACAACGTAACCCCCTTGCCGGTACCCGGCCCGCGCGCCACATTGATGCCGTGGACCAATCCCCCACCCTACCGGCCTGCGAACGATGCGGCGCCCCGCGCGCCTCACGCATTGCCGACCGCTGGCTGTGCACAGACTGTTACACCGCTGCCGGCTCCTGCTGCCCCGAATTCGGCGCCGACGACCTGTGGCAACACCACCCCGACACCTCCCCGCGCATCAGGCCCAACCCACCAGATACCGGCCCGCCACGACGTTGTGACCCACCGGCTTCGCGACCCGCCGCCTAACGTGCCAGACCAACCGCATCCCACGCACACGCCACGGTTCGTGCCGGCCGTGTCGTCACGCC
>JANWVU010000135.1 GCA_025056465.1 Verrucomicrobiia bacterium
GCGCGTGAGCCTCGTCCACGTGACAGCGTTGACCGAGCGTGAGGGCGGAGCGGATCACCTGCTCCGCGAATTCGGGCGTCCAATGTTCGCGCGAAGCCATTTCGCGCAGCAGACCGTCGCGCAGGGTTGATTTGGGGACCAGGAACCGTCGCGCACCAAAAACGTGGGCGAGACGATTGTAAATGAGCAGGGCAGGCCCGGCAGTCTCCGCTTCCTGGTAGGGCAGTCCATAACGGCGAACCAATTCGTCGACCGGCAGGGGGGCAATCGTGTCGGCCAATTCGGCCAGTTGCGACCGCGTAATTAAGGCGCTCTCCACGCTGGCCCAATCAGGGACAAGCAGCGACGCCGCAAATCGGGCATCACCGGACATGGCCACAATGCAGGGGACGGTCGTCTCTACCGGCACGTTACGGCGGATGTCGTCCACGGTGCGAGCGATGTCGCGATCGAGAATCTGGCGAAGTTTGTCGGGCGGTGCCCGGTAGGTTTCGAGTTGTTCACGCAGACGCAGTGAGCCAAGTCCGTACGTGTTGGAGTACGTGACGTTGCCCTCTTGCAATAGCAACAACTCCGTGCTGCCGCCACCGACCTCGATGATCAACAGGTTGTGGCGAAGCAACCGTGGATGTTGTTGGAGTACATCGCGCACGGCGATGTAGGTGAGCCGGTTGACTTCGGGCTCCTCGATTGCCTGCAAATCAATATGCGTGGCGTTGTAAATGCGGTCGAGGAATGCATCACGGTTTTCCGCTTCGCGCACGGAGCTGGTGGCCACAGCGCGGATTTGGTCCTCGGAACGGATGCCGTATTCTTCCATGATCCGGCGGAACTGGCGGAAGATGCGGACGCAGTCCTCGATGGTTGCCGGTTGGATGCGCCCGCGGGTGAAGGTGTCTTTGCCGAGTGCGACCCCTTGCTGGAGCGATTCGAGTGGTTTGATGCGGCCGGTGGGGTCAATTTCCGCAATCACCATGCGAATGGCAGTCGCCCCAACGTCAATGACCGCTACCAGTCGCGGGGCAGATGAGGTGGGGGAATCAACGGTGCTGGGCATGATACGCCTCTGCGGCCAGGGCTGCCGCACCCAAGACCCCGGCATCGTCGCCCAATTTTGCCGAGACGACGCGCACGCCGGCGGCCAACGGTTTCATGGATTGCTCGCGGATGGCTTTGCGAATCTGCTCGCGATACAAGTCGGGGAACGCTTCCACCAAGCCGCCTCCCAGCACAACCACGTCGGGGCCGAGGATGTTGACCAGACTGGCGACCGCCACGCCGAGGTACTTGGCGGCGTGAGTGACAATGTCGAGCACGGCTTTGTCGCCGCGTTCAATCGCAGTTCGCAGGGTGCGTGAGCGGATGTTGGTGAGGTCGGCACCCGCCAATTCCCAGATGTGCGGCGCGTTGCCGCGCACGGCGGCCTCGGCTACCTCGGCGGAGATGGCGAGTCGGCTGGTGACGGTCTCGAGACAACCATGCCGGCCGCAACCGCACAGGTCGCCTTTCGGTTGCAGATGCATGTGCCCAATTTCCATGCACGAGCCGGTCCGCGCGCGAAAAATTTTTCCCTCATAGATGCACGCGCCGCCGACACCGGTACCCACGAACACGCCCAGCACGCACCGCGCATCCCGCGCCGCACCAAAACGGTACTCGCCATACGTGCCGACATCCACATCGTTGCCGATGACCACCGGGCAGCCGAAATGTTTTTCCAGTTTGGCAACCAACGGCAGATTGCGCCAACCCAGGTTTGGCGATTGGATCAGGACGCCCCGGTCGAGGTTCAGCACACCGGGACAGGCGAGACCAATCCCGCGCACGCGTTTGCGTGGGATACCGGCTTCGGCGATGACATCTTCGATCGTTTTGATGATACCGAGCAAACCATTGCGCGCGCCACGAAAGTCTTTGGTTTTTTTGCGACGTGTCGCCAGTGGTTTGAATGCGCCGTCGAACAACGTCGCCTGCATTTTGGTGCCGCCGAGGTCAAATCCCACCCAACAATCCGATTTCTTCGCCATGACGAATTCCTGCGCGGATACTACCGGATTGCATGGTCAGGACAAGACACCATGCGCGGCGCGTGGTTTGCGATCGTCATACATGGCCCAAAATTGCAAGCGTGTCGGGGTGAGGATGGTTTTGCGCTTGTGGCGAGGTTGGGAACAGGCGTAGGGTGAACGCACGAAGGCAGGAGAGCGTGCGATGAGTCTGCGATTGCCGACGGCGCGTCGGGCGCTTTTGTGGGAAGTGGCGCAACGGTTGCCGGCAGGCCGCTCAGGGGTGTACGCGGTCACGGGTTTGCGCCGGGGCGATGTGACGGCGTTACCGGTTGCGGGGCTGCGCGAGGATGAGTTCTACGAGTTTGAGGAGGACGCCGCGCACATGTTTAGCGAAGCGGTCATCGAGTGGGCCGCACGCACCGGTGGCGGCCGACTGACGGTGACCTGCCCCAGTGACGGTGAGTTCCGGTCGCATCGGCATCGCTGGCAAAAAATCGCCCTTCGCTTCGACGCGGTACGGTTGTTGACCACGGATCCGGTGGATGCGGCATCAGACCTCGGCACCCGCGTGGAAGCGCAGCCATTGCGTGGTCATCCATTGCAGTCGTACCGATTGGTGCTGCGTGAGGGCAAAAACCCGGTGGTGTTCGTTGCCCGGTACGCCGCCAAACGCGGCGGAAAACGATCGGCGCGACTGAGCGGATTTTTCAGCTTCGATGAGGGCGTGGTGGGCGACGTGGCGGAGGATGTTGAGCTGTTGCGTCATCGCGCCGCGAGAGAGTTGACTGCGTTTGTCCAACGAGAACTCTTGCACCGCGCCATGCTCCGCGTCCATGCCGAGTTGGAGTCATGCCGCAACCAGTTGGAACAACTGCGAGGACAAATGACGTCAGGAACCGGCAAAAAGCGCGCGGGTCAAAGAGAAAAGCCCCCTGGCGTTTTCCGGTCGGAGCTTGAGAAAATCACCCAGCGCGCGCTGGCGATGTTGGCGCGGCGGGAAGGCGGTGATAACCGGTAGCGCGCAGACGCACGCGCGGTCCCTGTTGCCGTCTCGGAAACCAATCGGTGGGGGACGGTGCGCGGTGGTTATTGCGAACCGGAGCCGGTGGTTTGAGTGGGACCCGTCGTTACACTGCCGGCGCCGTCCATCGCGTCTTCGGCAGTGCGCAGGCGACTCGAGACATTTTGGCCGATGCCGGTAATCAGCGCGACCGCCACGATCGCCACCAGTGCTACAAGAAATACTGCCTCGACAATACTCTGACCCGCTTGCGCATGGCGCGTCGCGGCTCCATGCCGTTCGTGAACTCGATTCATCCAACCTCGTTTCTGGCACCCATTACCAAAAACGTTGGTGGAGACGATGGGAGTCGAACCCACGACCTCCGCAATGCCATTGCGGCGCTCTCCCAACTGAGCTACGTCCCCACGTCCAGCCGCCACGCAGTTTATCGGGCAGGTCCGAGCTTGTCAATTGGCGCTGCGGTGCGTGTGCTGAGCCTTTGCAGTTTTGAGAGAGGTTTGGGTTGATGTTCGCCGAGGCTGGTCACATGGAACATGACACGCGGGGGCGCTTGACGAGGTGGGGCCGGTGGGTCAGGGTGCGAGGGCGAGATGAAGGTGCGGTGTCCGCGAATTCTGCATGTGGATGGGGATGCGTTCTTCGCCTCGTGCGAGGTGGCGTTGGATCGCACGTTGCGCGGCAAGCCGGTATTTGTCGGCGGCGGGCGACGCGGCGACGGCATTGTGATTGCCGCCAACTACATCGCGAAACGCTACGGGATAACCACCGGCATGGCGTGTTTTGAAGCGAAGCGGCGTTGTCCCGATGGGGTGTTGGTACGGCCGCACTATGACGAGTACCGGCGATTGTCGCTGGCGCTGTTTCAACTGGTGCGTCGGTACACGCCGTTGTTGGTGCCCACTTCGATTGACGAAGGGTTTCTCGATTTCACGGATTCGCCGCGCGTGTTTCGGTGTCGGGATGCCGGTGAATTGGTGGCGCGGATGAAACGCGAGATTGATCACGAAATCGGCATCTCGGTGTCGGCGGGGCTGGGTTGTTCGCGTTGGGTGGCGAAGCTGGCCACCGAACAGTGCAAGCCGGATGGGTTTCTGGAGGTACCGGCAGATCGAGAGCGGGAGTTTCTGCGCGACATTCCGGTGGAGAACCTTCCCGGCATCGCGGAACGTCGGGCGCGCTCGTTGCGTGCGTTGGGGGTGTGGACATTGGGCGATCTAGCGCAGACGCCGTTGCGCGTGTTGCGCGGCCGGTATGGTGTGCTGGGCGAGTCGCTGTGGTTGCTGGCGACCGGCCAGTTGCGGGAGACGTTGTCACTGGCCAATAAACCGCGTTCGTGCATCGGCAGCGCCACGACGTTGCCGCACGATGAGCCGGATTATGAGACGGCGTTGTTGTTTTTGCTGGATCAGACCGAGCGGGTGATTACCACGTTTTTCCGCGAGAATCTGAAAGCGCGCGAGCTGGGTGTGTTTGTGCGATTCCGCGACCTGAGCGGCGACGGCGCCAGCGTAAAGTTGCCGACGGCGATGTACGAGCCGCGTGTCATTCATCCGTATGTGACGGCGTTGTTCGAGCAGTTGGTGCGGGGACAGACCCAGCCGATTCGGCAGGTGGCGGTGCATTTCTGGAATTTTGAACCGCTGGATTTGCAGCCGCAGTTGCTCGGCCCCAACGCCGAGTACGAACGCCGGCAGTTGCACCATGCGCTGGAGGCGTTGGAAGCGCGGTTTGGTCGGCGCGCGGTTAAATCCGGTACGCGGTTGTTGTTGGAACAGGAGGCGCCACACCTGGTCTCGGATAAACCGAAGTGTCCGTTCATCCCGCAGCGCGAGATGGAACAGAAGATGGCGCGTCTGCCGGAAGACGTTTATCAATTGCACTACGAACCAGAGTGGCAACCGCTGGAACCAACCCCACCGGCTGACCCCTTGGCATTGCCGCGCACGTGGGGTCGCTCCACCAGCCGCCCTGAGAAATTTTCCTAAACTTCCGCAATCCGTCATCGTGCCGCAATCGGCTCGGTGGGCTTTGCCCTTGCAACTTGGCATGGGCGTTTTCATGCTCCGCGCGCATGAAGCGTGAGGCGGCAGTGAAGCGTGGGGATGCGGCGGTGGTGCCATTTCTGACGCTGAATCATCAGCTCGATGACCACCGATATTTACGACGGATCATTCGGGATTGTGCGCGGGCCGGTTTGGATGGTGTGTTCTTACATGCGCGCGAGGGATTGCGCACGCCGTACTTGTCGGAGGCGTGGTTTGCGGCCATTGGCGCGTGCGTGAAGGAGGCCCATCGGTTGGGGTTCAAGGTCTGGTTGTACGATGAGTTTCCGTACCCGAGCGGCGTGGCTGGTGGCAAAGTTGTGCAGGCCAATCCCACGTTTGCGGAACAGCACTTGCGGATTTCGCGCTACCGGCTGCAGAGTGGGCGGCAACGTGTGGAGCTAGGCTCGGATCCGGTGATGCGCGTGTTTTTGGTGTCGGCGGATGGCCGACAGGTGCACGACGTGAGCACCGATGTCGGTCCGTTCAATGACACGTGGATTCTGCGTAAAGACTGGGACAGCCGGTATTACTACGATCCCCGGTATGCCCGCGTGTATCCGTGCCCACGGTCCGGTGCGATGGAACCCCGACAAGTCTTCGAGGGCGATGTGCCCGCGGGTGAGTGGGAGT
>JANWVU010000136.1 GCA_025056465.1 Verrucomicrobiia bacterium
TTCAACCCCTCCACCCGCGACGCGACATTGACCGGATCCCCGATCACCGTGTACTCCATCCGTTGCGGCGAACCGATGTTGCCCACCACTACTTCCCCGTGATTGAGCCCAATCCCAATCCGTAGCCGCGTCCGACCTTCCAACTCCCACCGGCGCTGCAATTCCGCCAGCCGCTGCCGCATCTCGTATGCCGTCTGCACCGCCCGCCATGCATCCTCCGGTGCGCCGTGACTGGTCGGTGCACCCCACACCGCCATGATCGCGTCGCCGATGAATTTGTCCAACGTCCCCCCGTGTCGCATCACTACATCCACCATCGCACCTAGGTACTCATTGAGCTGTCGCACCAACTCCACCGGATCCGTCTGCTCGGAAATCGTCGTGAAGTCCCGGACATCGGAAAACAAGATCGTCACCGCCCGCCGTTGCCCCCCGAGCGTTTGCTCATATTCCTCGCTGTGCCGCAAAATCTCCTCGGCCACCTCCCGCGAAACATACCGGTCCAACGTCCGCCGTATCCGCAACCGCTCCAGTCGTTCCGCCACAAACTGCAACGTCAACCCGCCCACCCCGCTACCGGCCACCACCCACCATGGCGCTGCCACGGGCCACACTTGATTCGCCCACACGAACGCCCCGTGCGCCACCCCGCCATACGCCAACCCCAACACCACCAGCAAAACCAACTTCCCCATCGGATGCCCCGTCGCGTTCAACAGCATCCCCACGCCAACACTCAACACCACCAGCACCAACACCTCAAACCAAGCCGGCATTTCTACCGGTGCATGCCCCTGCCGGATCGTTGCGATTGTCTCCGCGTGAATCTCCACGCCGTCTTTCGGGCCAAACGGTGTCGGATGTTGGTCCTGCTGAAAATTACCGGTCGGCCCGACCAGCACGATTTTATCCCGAAACACCGCGCCGTTCTGCAAATTCCGCTCCCAGGTCTTCTGATAAAATACCTCCGCCAAAGCAACCGATCGGTACGTCCCCGCGGGCCCTGCAAAATCAATCAACCCTACCGGACCCACCTTCCCCACTGCTCGCGCCGCAAACGACTCCACCACCGGCTCACCCGCTCGCGGTCGCACTTTCGCCTGCTCCGCCGCCGTCGTCCGATACCGCGCCCGACGCACCACCCCATCCACATCCGGCCAAAAATTCACGTACCCGGTAACCCGCTCTACCGGCACACCCTCGGGCACCACGACGGCCGGCACCAGAAGCTGCCGCCCATCATCTGTGAAATTCGATCCCAACACCACCCGATCCGCGTGCCGCGCAATCGCCGCACGCAGCACCTCATCCCCATCCCGCGGCGACAAAAACAACAAATCAATCGCCACCACCCGCGCACCCGCCGACACCAACTTCTCGATCAGGTCCGCGTACACCGTTCGCGGATAGGGAAAAGCTTTCAACCGTGCCAGCGCTGGATTCGCCGCCAATTCCTCCGCCGTAAACCGATCGGCCGTCAACGACCGCTGATCAATCCCGATAACCACCACATCCGGATCCGGCGCTCGCGGTCCGCGCAGCCGAAACCGCGCATCCACCAAACCCAACTCCTGCCGATGCAACGGCCCGAACTTCATCACCTGCGCCACTGCCACTGCAGCGGCCCATCCCACACACATCAGATAAATTTGGATTCGTCGCCGTCGCGCTGTCGCCCCTCTCATCAAGCGCATCCTATCACGCCCGCGCGCGAGAGAAATCCAACTTTTCCCCACACATCTCGAAGCGGAAGTCCATCATTCCACGTGCGCGGACTCTACCTCGACGCCGCGCTTCGCTCCGTCCCATCCTCGCACTGGCGCGTCTTGACTTTTCATCGCCCCACCCGAAAGATTCGCGCCATGCCACTCCTCGGGTTGCTCGCCCTGCTGATATTGTTTGCGGCATCATCTGGTCGGACCGCAACTTTCACCGTCACCACCACGGCAGAGAGCGGTGCCGGCTCACTCACTCAGGCAATTCTCGACGCCAACGCCAACCCCGGCCCCGACGTCATCGTGTTCGCCATCCCACCGTTCGACACCACGACCAAAAGCATCGTGTTCAACAGCACCCCACCGCCGATCACGGACGCGGTTTTCATCAACGGATACTCCCAACCAAATTCGTCCCCAAACACGCTAGTCAGCGGACACAATGCCGTGATTTTGATCCGCCTCGTTGAACCGAGCGGCTCTTTTCCGTTGGCCGTTAGCGCCCCCGACTGTGAAATCCGAGGACTAAAATTCGAAGGGCTCACCGTGCAAATTTTTGGTCTCAGCAATGTAGTGGTCGCTGGCAATTTTTTTGGGACCGCAGACGGACTAACGGCCGGATCCGTTCCAATCTTTTACAATATCCAAGTGCTAAACGGCGACGGTCACCGCATTGGAGGACCCAACCCTGCCGACCGCAATCTCATCGTCAACTCCACCGACGCCGCCATCTTGCTCAGCGATGCAGGAAATGGACAACGGGTCGAAAATAATTACATCGGCACACAACGCAACGGCACCTCCCCCATCGGCAACGCAGGCGATGGGATCGAGGTGATCGGATCGGGAACTTCCATCATTCTGAGCAACATTATCGCGTTTGGGACCGAGGCGGGAATCCGGATTCAGGGTGCCAGTGGTCAAACCATCCGCAACAATCGAATCTTCGGCAACGGCGGGCTGGGTATCGATTTGCTCGGGGTTACCGGCCCAGATGCCAACGACGCCTGCGATAACGACACCGGCGCCAATGACCTACAAAACTTTCCTGTTCTTCTCTCCGCCACCGGCGACGCCTCCTCGCTAACCGTAGCGGGCACCCTAAACAGCACAATCCTCACCGACTACGTCATCGAATTTTTCGCCAACTCCAATTGTGACGCCACCGGCTTCGGCGAAGGCGCCATCCCCATCGGCTCCACCGTGGTCACGACCGACGGCAACTGTCTCGCCTCCTTCTCCGTAACCCTACCGGTGAGCGTCACCAATGCCCCCGTCATCACCGCCACCGCCACCGACCCCAACGGCAACACCTCGGAGTTTTCCGAATGCATTACCGCCAACCTGAATCTCAACGCCAACCTCGGCGTCACCGTCACCGATTCACCCGACCCCGTTTTCGTTTCGTCACCATTGACCTACAGCATCGTCGTCACCAACTTCGGCCCAAACCCCGCACTGGCGGTTACCGTCACGAACTTCGTACCCGCTGGGGCAACCTTCAGCTCGGCTACACCCAGTACCGGCTCCTGCACAAACCTCGGGCCCCTCGTGCGCTGCGACCTCGGCACACTCGGTACCAACACCACGGCAACCATCACTTTGGTCGTAACTCCAACCATCCCCGGCACCGCCACCAACAGTACCCAAGTCTCCTCTGCTGTTCCTGACCCGTTCCTCGCCAACAATTTCGCTCAAACCCTCACCACCGTCACCGACTCCGGTTGTCCGAGCAATGTCACTTCGCTGGTCTCCGTCCGAGTGGGACGACTCCTGCACAACTACCGGACGGGTCGCTGTTACCACCGCGTCACGATTACCAACACCAGCAACCAAAACATTCCCGGACCCGTTTACCTCGTGTTGCAAGGTCTGCCCACCGGCGCAACGCTCCTCAACGCCACCGGCACCACCACCTGCCCACTCCTCAGCGGCCTACCCTACCGCACCGTCAATGCAACCTCTCGTGTTCTCCAACCCGGTCGACGCCTTTCCACAATGTTGGAGTACCGGCTCCAACCCGGTGTATGTCCGACGTTTACGCCGATTGTGCTTGCCGGAGCGGGCACTCCGTGATCTCGCGGTGTCGGCCGGCATCTCTGGTCAAACCGCTTACGCTTGCTACAATGCTTTCATGACAACCGAGACCGTCACCCCTACCGGCCCGCGCATCGGCACGGAGAAACTTATCCGCCTCACGCCCGCGGCCGGCAGAAAGATCGCCCAACTCATGCAGCGCGACGGCATCACCGACGGCGCTCTGCGCATCAAAGTGGTCGGCGGCGGTTGTGCCGGTCTCGAGTACAAAATGGATTTCGACCGGCAACCTCCCACGGCCAAAGACATCGTGGTCGAGACCGCCGGTGTGCGGGTTGTCGTGGACGTCAAATCTGCCCTTTACATCACCGGCTCTGAGATCGATTTTCAGGACAAACTAATCGGTGGTGGTTTCAAAATTCACAACCCCAACGCCACCGCCACCTGCTCTTGCGGCGAGAGTTTCTCCGTTTGATCGAAACCTCGACGCTGACCCTCCAAGCTTCCCACGACCCTCGCCATTCTTCAATCACTCGCCGTCATCCTCTCCATCAACTGGATTCCGGCATGCATACGTCCCGCCAATCAAAAACACCCCATACACGACTAAATACACCAACCACAAATTCACCCCGCTCAATCGGAAACTCGTCCACACCGTAAACACAATCGCTGCCGGTGTCACCGCATGGATCGCAATGCTCAACAGTTGATTCAGCGTGAGCGGCGACGGTAACGACCGCTCTGTAAACGTCGCCACCCCGGCAAACAAATACGCCTGCAACAACGCGCTCAGCGTTCCCACCAACACCACCACGCCATACACCACCGGCATCGCCACCCACAAAAACGTCCGCACCAATCGCCGCACATACGCGCCATCCACCACCCCATCCGGAAACCCTTGCAACGTCGCCTGCCGTGTCTGAATGGTGGTCGTCGGAGGGTTGGTAAATCGCACCCACATCAGATAGCGGTCGGCCATGAACAAAATCCCCTGCTGCGCTCGCATGTCGGCATTCGTAACGGTGCCGGTCGTGTCGAGGATGAACATCATTTGCTCGTTACCGGCATAGTAGGGTTGCGGGAGATCATCGGCGACCACCCGACCGCCCTCCAATCGAAACCGTGGCACGTTCCCTTCCACCCACGCCACGACCTCCTCCGCGTACCCCAACGCCCACGGCACAAAACTACCCATCAACACCAACCCCAACACCGCCATGAGCACCATCAGATATCCCACCGCGCGCCACGGCGGCACATCGCGAATCGCCCGGTAGGATTGAAACCCGGCACAGAGCGAAATGACCGTCCGCAGAAAATTCACCGTCTCGCCGTTCGGGGAAGCGCCGCGAGCGTTTCCTCGCGAAGACGTTTCAACGCGCCGTTGAGGCTGGCCCGCGTGGCCGCATCCAATCGGTCCACAAACAAAATCCCGTTCAGATGATCCACCTCGTGTTGTGCCGCACGCGCCAACAAACCCCGGCAGACAAACTCGACCGGTCGCCCCTCCAGGTCTTGCGCCCGCACAGTGATTTGCTCGGCGCGCCGCACATCGGCCGAGATGCCGGGAATACTCAGACATCCCTCCGGCCCAACTTGTTCGCCCTGAGGACGGAGCAGGACCGGATTGATCAGCACCACCGGCTGCGGCAACGACGGTGTCATCTCCCACGGTTGCTCACTGCTGCTGACATCAATCACCGTCAGTTGCAACGCCTGTCCTACCTGCTGCGCGGCCAACCCAACTCCGTGGGCCGCGTACATCGTGTCAATCATGTCGGCAGCAAGTCGTCGAATCTCAGGTGTCACGCGATCAATCCGCTTGCCGCGTTGAC
>JANWVU010000137.1 GCA_025056465.1 Verrucomicrobiia bacterium
GTTCAACCTCTACGCGATGGGATTTGCGTTGATCGCATTTTTCATCAATCTGCTCATTATGGGCTGGGCAATGGGGATGCTGACAACTGGCTTGATTTTACGGTGGGGGCAAGCCGCCGAAGCGCTGGCGTGGGGTATCCCGTTTTTGGTGCAACCTATCGCGGCGGTGTTTTATCCAGTCAATGTCCTCCCGGCGTGGGTCCAGCCCATCGCGTGGGTCGTACCGGCAACCCACGTTTTTGAGGGCATGCGCGCTGTTTTGCAGCACCGCGAATTCGATCAGGCGCACTTCATCTGGGCCATCGGGTTGAATGTCATCTATCTCCTCGGCGGGGCGTGGTTCTTCCGTTGGATGTACGCGAGCGCTCGCGCGCGGGGATTGCTGGCCAAACTCGCCACCCAATAACCCCGCCGTCCCTTCCCGCTGGACGACTCGGACACCTTGCGGCATTTTCCCGCCCATGCACTCTGGCCAAACAGTCTCGGGATTTGAGATTACCGAAATCGAACCCTTGCCCGAACTCCGCGCGCAGGTCGTGCGGGCTGCTCACGCACGTTCGGGCGCGCAGCTATTGCACGTCCATGCGCCCGAGGATGCAGAGAACCTTTTCGCCGTCACCTTTGCCACCCCACCACCCGACGATACCGGGCTGCCTCACATCCTCGAACATGTCGTGCTGGGCGGGTCCCGACGCTTCCCCGTCAAAGAGCCCTTTTTTGAGATGGTCAAGATGAGCATGGCCACCTTCATCAACGCGCTCACTTACCAAGCCTTCACCACATATCCGGTGGCCAGCAACGTCAAAAAAGATTTCTTCAACCTCGTGGAAGTCTATCTCGACGCCGTTTTCCATCCCGAACTGAAGGAGGAAACGTTCCGACGCGAAGGGCACCACCTCGCTTTAGAGAACAATCGCGACCTCACATCCCCCCTACGCATTACCGGCATCGTTTACAACGAAATGAAAGGTGCCTACTCCTCCCCCGAAACGCGCGCGAGCGATATCTCCGTACGCGGCTTGTTCCCCGACACCCCTCTCGGCCGCGATTCCGGTGGCGATCCAAAATCCATCCCGGAGTTAACCTACGATCAATTCCGTCGCTACTACGAGACCTATTACCACCCTGCCAACGCCCGCATCTTCATTTACGGGGACATTCCCACTGCTGAGCATTTCGCGTTTCTCGATCCCGTGCTACGCGAGTTCAATCAGAAACCGGTCTCGCTTAGTTGGATCCCTCAACCACGCTGGGACACACCACGCACGCGCGTCGAATCATATCCCGTGCAGCCGAGCGAACCGCTAAGCGAGCGCACCTTCCTCACTCTGAACTGGATCGTCGGCGACGCGTGCGACCCGGTCGCGCTCTTGCTCTGGCAGGTGCTCGATTTAATTCTGCTCGGTCACGAGGCCGCCCCGTTACGGAAAGCGCTCGTGGATTCTCACCTCGGCGCCGACGTATTCATGGCCGGTGCCGATGCACACGGCCACGAACTCACGTTCCATGTCGGCCTCAAAGGCAGCGAACCCGACCGTGCCGAGCCATTTGAGCAACTGGTGCTGCGCACGCTTGCCCAACTGGCCGATCAACCCTTCGACTCCGCCGCAGTCGAGGCTGCCTTCCAACAATTCGCCTACCACACGCTCGAAGTCACCTCGCAATTCCCCTTGCGCCTCCTGAGCGCCGTCAACACCGCATGGCCGTTCGGTGCCGACCCGGTAGCGTTCCTCCGCCTGCGGCGACATTGGGAAGATTGCCGACGTCGCTACGCCGCCGACCGCACGCTGTTCAACCGACTTCTTCGCGAACAACTCCTGCTCAACCCCCACCGGCTGCGCGTTGCTTTGGTTCCGGATCCCGACCTCCAACGCCGGCAGGACGAAGCGCTCCGTCAGAAACTCGCGGCCTTGCGGGCACAACTTTCCCCATCCGAGCTGCAACACATCGCCGACACTGCCGCTGCGCTCGAAGCGGCCCAGAGCCAACCCAACCCACCGGAGGCCGTCGCCAAACTCCCGCAACTGAAAGTCAGTGACCTACCGGTCAAGCCTGGCCACATCCCGACCTCCACCGGCCTAGTGGCCGGTATCACCGTGCTGCGAAACGACGTCTTCAGCAACGGCGTGAACTACCTCGAAGTGGATGTG
This sequence comes from Verrucomicrobiia bacterium, assembly GCA_025056465.1. Classification (GTDB taxonomy): domain Bacteria; phylum Verrucomicrobiota; class Verrucomicrobiia; order Palsa-1439; family Palsa-1439; genus JANWVU01. The sequence goes on from JANWVU010000137.1 coordinate 2,151, forward strand.
GACCTGGCGGGCTTGCCCGCGGACGCCTACGCATGGTTGCCGCGCTTCTGCGATGCGGTCCACAAGATGGGCGCTGCCGGCCAACCTTACACCGAGGTTGCCGCTCGACGCGCCGCCTGCACCGGTGGCCTTTGGTGCCACCCGGTCGTATGGCGCCACGCGACCCATCCCGATGTCACGCTGCGGCGACTGCGTTTCGGATTGAAAGCGCTCGATGACCGCTTCGCCGATGCGCTCGCCTTGCTGACTGATCTCGTGTTCGCTGTTGACCCACGCGATACGGCCCGGCTCCGAGATGTCATCGTGCAAACAGAGGCAGCGTACCGCAGCGCTTTGATCAACGAAGGACTCAACACCGCCCGCTCACGCGCCGCGAGGCACTTCAGCCCCGAAGCCGCTCTGGAACAACAATTCCTCAGTCCTGAAACCTTGCGCACCGTGCACCACCAAGCACATCAATTCGATCAGTATGCCGAATCACTCATCCAACAAATCGAGTTTCTGCGCGAGTTCCTTCGAACCCGCCCGCCATACGCGTGGACGGTGAGCTTTACCGGCAGCGACCTGGCCTACCGGAGTTTGGAACGTCAACTCTTCGAGTGGTGTCAACGCTTGCAACCTGCGCATCGGACCGATGTCTGGCCAGTCGCACCGTCCCTAAGCAGCGGCGCCCGCGAGGGGCTTGCTGGCCCGATGACCGTCGCCTACTGCGTCGAAGCCCGGCCTGCCCCGCATCTGGCTGACCCCGACGTCCCATTGTTTCGACTCGGCGTCTATCTAGCCCGTTTCGACTACCTGTTGCCGCTGATCCGATTCAAAGGCAACGCCTACGGGGCCGGTATCGTCCACGACGACTCTCAAGGCACAGTGTATCAATTCAGTTTCCGCGACCCCCACATCGTCAAAACTATCCATGTATTCCAGCAACTACCCGCATGGCTGGCGGCCCAAACATGGACACAAACCGACATTGACCGCGCCATCATCGGTAGCGCGCGCGAAGCCGAACGCCCCATCCGTCCCGCGGAAGCCACGGCCACCGCCTTGGCTCGCCACCTGCGCGGGGACACGCCAGAACTTCGCGAATGGCGTTACGACACCATGCGTCGCGCCACGCCTAAAACCGTCCGCGATACCTTCCTCAAAGTCTGGGAGGCCGGTAATCCCGCCGCATCCATCTGCGTGGTCTCTAGCCGCGAAAAACTCGAAGAAGCCAACCGGCAACTCGCAGCACAAGCACTTCAAATCACCGACATCCTCCCCTCGCCCGACGCGGCGTAACCGACCCGCGCGCCAACCCTCTTCGTACGTCTCCCGTTTAGCAGAGAGGAGATGAGCTACCCACCCGCTGCGTCGCTACCGGATTTACGGGGCAGGCACCCCTTTCGCTGCGAAAAGCGCTGAGATGCCCTCGTTCACTCTTCACGCGGGGACTTGGATGAGCGCGCCCGCCGGACCTGGGCGTGAAACTCCGCGCTCATGAATTCGCGACGAAAAAGCTCCCGGCGTTGTCTTCGGTACGCGCGCCCCAACAACATCAGATCCACCAGCCCCGTCACGATGGCGACGGCGGCCAGCACGAAACACCAGCTCCAAAATAACGCGAAGCGCGGTCCCTGAAGCTGGTCCTTCCACACCGTGTTGCCGAGAACGATCATACCAAGACACGTCACCAACAAAATCGCCGCGATCCAGCGCACCGCCCGGTGGGGTTTGGTAAGCAGTAGTCGCTCGCGGCTCATGCGCCGATGAGATCCCACCAAGCCGGTGCCTCGCGCAAATCACACCAACGTTTTCTCAGTGGCCGGGTCAAACAGGTGGCACTTACGCAGGTCGAATGTGGCGGTAATCCTCTGGCCCACCTGAGCTTTGTCGTGTGGATCCACACGCGCGATGAGATTGTGCGCGCCGGTGGTCATGTACAGGAAAATCTCCGCGCCCATCGGCTCGACAACGTCCACCGTGGCATCCACGCTCGCGTTCGGGTCAGCACCTTGCACGCTATGCGCAACATCCTCCGGCCGGATTCCAAACACGATGTCTTTGCCGACGTAGGTCTCCACCGCGCGCGCTTTGTCGTCGGGTAAACGCACCCGGTTCTGCGTGCCCGCCTCGTGAAACCACAACGCGCCATCGTGACGTTGGATGGTGCCCTTCACGAAATTCATCGGTGGCGACCCGATGAACCCCGCCACAAACATGTTTTTCGGATTGTCGTACAGATCAATTGGCTCGGCCACCTGCTGAATCACACCGTCTTTCATCACGACGATGCGGTCGCCCATTGTCATCGCTTCGACCTGATCGTGGGTGACGTAAATCATCGTGGACTTCAGCCGGTCGTGGAGCTTGGAAATTTCTGCGCGCATCTGCACCCGCATTTTGGCGTCGAGGTTCGAGAGCGGCTCATCGAACAGAAACGCTTTTGGTTTACGTACGATCGCACGCCCCACCGCCACCCGTTGGCGCTGTCCACCGGATAACGCTTTTGGTTTCCGCCAGAGCTGTTCCTCGGTGATGCCCAGAATTTGCGCGGCTTCCCGCACGCGCCGATCAATCTCCGCCTTGGGGAACTTTCGCAGTTTCAGCCCGAACGCCATATTGTCGTACACGGTCATGTGCGGGTACAACGCATAGTTCTGGAACACCATCGCAATGTCGCGATCCTTGGGCGGGACATCATTGACGACGCGACCATCAATCGAGATCGTCCCGCTGGAAATCTCCTCCAAGCCAGCAATCATTCGCAAGGTGGTAGATTTGCCGCAGCCCGAGGGTCCCACCAACACTACAAACTCCTCATCGGCGATTTCCAAATTGGCATTGTCCACCGCTTTGACCCCACCGGGATAAACCTTGCAGACGTTTTCCAGAACCACTCGTGCCATATGCGCAATCCTCGTTTCGTCGCATTATTAGCAAGAGCCAACGCAGTGCGTCAAACCTCATTCCCCCCATCAGGGCCGGTATGTTAGACTGCGCACCGATGGCAGTCCAAAATCGCATCATCAAAGTGATGAAACGCAACCGCGCGCTGGTGACGTTCGACGCCGCGCGGATTATGCGTGCCGTGTTGCGGGCGGCAGAATCCATCGGCGGGTTTCGTGAGGACTACCTACCGGGAATCAACGACCGAATTTTCGACGCACATGGCACGGACGACGCGATTGCCGGCTTCATCGCCGATCAGGTAGTCGTGTGCCTCAACTCCGACCCGCATCATCTCATCGCAAATTTTCCGCCCACCATCGAGACGATCCAGGACGAGGTGTTGCACGTGCTGCGCAGCTACGGCTTCCAGCACACCGCCGATGCCTACGAGTGTTACCGCTGGGGCCGACACTGGTTGCGTGAAGGCGCCATCACCGAGGCCCAATTTGTTGGGAATGGATTTCCTCGGCACCGCATGGAGCGGATTCTGGAATGGAACCGGCAGCGTGGAT
>JANWVU010000138.1 GCA_025056465.1 Verrucomicrobiia bacterium
ACCTCGGTGAGGGGTTCACGATTTTCATCACCGTTACCAACTCTGACCCACGTGGTGCCGACGTCGAATTCGAGTGGTATTCCGGCAAGGCCGCGTTGGTGAAAAGCAACGTCCGCCTCACCCCCAACTCACCCCTGCTCGTGCGCGGTCCGGAAGTCGGGAAAGATTGGATAATCCTCGCGCTGCAACTGCACCGCTGATACCGTCGCCGGTATGGTTGGCAAGCGCCTGCCCGGGCTGGGAGCTGGTACCGCTGTCTTGCTGACCCTCATCGCTCACCTACCGGCGTTGTGGAACGATTTTGTGTGGTGGGACGACCCAACCCACGTCACCCAAAATCCGGTCATCCGCGCGCTCACCTGGGAAAACCTCCAAGCGATGTTCACCCAACCCATCGCCAAGCTCTACTGCCCGCTCACGTGGTTGTCATTCGCCTTGGACTACCAGCTTTGGGGACGCAACCCGGTCGGCTACCACCTCACCAATCTCGTACTACACGCAGCCAACGTGGCTCTGGTCTTCGCGCTGGCCCACCGGCTCCTTGCCGCCGAACGCATCTGGCCAGCGTTTTTCACCGCGGCGCTATTCGGCGTGCACCCCCTCCGCGTTGAATCGGTGGCGTGGGTCACCGAACGCAAAGACGTGCTCTTTACTTTTTTCTACCTGCTGGCGCTCTGGGCATGGACCCGGCAGGCTCGCCTGCCGGTAGTGTGGACACTGTTTCTCGCGGCCGCGCTCTCCAAACCTACCGCCGTCACGTTCCCCGTCGTCCTCTGGCTGCTCAGCCGGTGGCTTGGCCGACCGGTCACCGCGGTGCAAGTAGCACCGTTCCTCGTGGTCAGTTTGGTCATTGGCACCGTCACCGTTCTCGCGCAGGCCACCGGCCCCGAGCAAACCATCGCCACCGCTGCCGCCATCCCTTGGCACGTCCGCCCCGCACTGGTCGGCTACTGCGCGTTGTTTTACGTCGGCAAATTTCTCTGGCCGTTCGCCCTCCGCCCCATCTATCCAACATTCGACGAACTGCACTGGAGCCCAGTAGCCTACGCTACCGCTTTTATCGCGCTAACTGTCCTCTGCTTTGTCTTGCGCCAAAAACAACCCTCGCTTTGGCGCGGTTGGCTCTTTTATCTCGTGACCCTCAGCCCCACCATCGGCATCCTGCCGGTCGGCATCCACGTCGTTGCCGACCGCTACAGTTACCTCGCGATTTTGGGTCTCTGCCTGCCGCTCGGATCAGTTGGCGGTCAATGGCGTGTCGCGCGCGGCGTGCTCGTCGTGGTCGTACCGGCGTTGATGTACCTCACGGCGCTTCAAACCACCGTTTGGCGCAACACCGAAACCTTGTTCCGCACCGTCTTGGACCACGACCCAACCAACCTGCCGGCACTGATCAACCTCACGAAATGGTACACCGCTCACGGTGACCTCGACACCGCCATCGCTCTCGGCCAACGTGCCGTGACGGTCGCCCCCAACAGCGATTTCGCCCGACTTAATCTCGCCGTCGCCCTACAACGCGCCGGTCGTCTCGACGAAGCCCTCAAGGTTTGGCCGCCACTGGCCAACGAATCGTCACCGAACGGCTCCCGCTGATTGTTACCGGCTCCACGTGTGTTCCCAGTTGTTCCTGCCACACGCACAACCGCCACCGGCCCCGCGGTACGTCCTCCAACACAAACGTTCCGTCCCCGCCCGTCACCGCCGCCCAGCGATGCGGCAACACCGCAACGAACGCGCGCTGTTGCTCCCCGCCGTTCTCACCGACCACGCGCACCAAAGTCGGTGCCGAACACGGTGGCAGTCGCAACCGTTTCTCGAACCCCGCATACGGCATCGCCAATCGCGCGAGCACCGTCGCGTTTCGCTCGCGATCAAATGCCTCCACACGCGCGATCCGCAGTGTCGCGTCGCTATTTTGCAACAACAACTCCGCCCCACACATCGCGACCGACACCCGTGGCTGCGGTTGACCACGATGAAAATCCACAACCACCGGCCCCGCGCTGGCCATCGCCTGCGTTACCACTACGTCCAAATACACCACCGCCTCGCCGACCGGCTGCCGGTGCCACTCCACCACGCCCCGCAACTCCGCCGCCCACACCGCCCCCGACAGCGCCCAGCCCAGCATCAGCCACTCAAGCCGGCGCATACCAGTGATAAAGCATTAGATAAATCAACACACCGGTCACCGACACATACAACCACACCGGTAACGTCCAACGCGCCACCCGCCGATGCGCCTCGAACCGGCCGCACGCGGCCCGCCACAACGTGACCGGCACCAACCACAATGCCACCGCCATTGCCAACACCGTGTGCGAAATCAAAATCGTAAAATAAACGGGTCGAATCCAACCTTCGCCCGTGAATCGCGTCACTGCCGTGGTGTTGAAGTGGTAGTAGAGATAACTTGCCAAAAACAGTGCCGAAACAGCCACCGCCGCGGCCATCGTCCACTGGTGCGCCTGCCGGCGCCCCGCGCGAATTAGCCCGTAACCCACCACCATCAGCACCGCCGCCAACGCGTTCAGCGAGGCATTGACCGCCGGTAGGTCGCGCACCTCAATCATGTCCGCTCCCCCAGCAACCGCCGCGCATCGCGCACCAACTGACGCAGCTCCAACTCATCCATCGAATCATAATAACCGCGAATCGTCCCGCGCCGGTCCACCAACACTAACTTCGAGCTGTGCAAAATCGGCATCTCGTTCTCCGGGTCCGCCTCCATCGTACTGAGCCGAAATCCCTCAATCGCCAGCCGGTAGATTGACCTCTTGTCCCCCGTGAAAAACCACCACCGGCTCCGATCCGCACCAAACATCTCCGCGTAGGCCCGCAACCGTTCTGGCGTGTCGTAATCGGGATCCACCGAAAACGACACCAAGATGAGATCCTCGCGTACCGGCAGGTTTCGTTGCAACTTCACCTCCGCCCGCATCATCGCCGGGCACTCTTCAGCGCAACGCGTGAAAATAAAACTCGCGATCCATACCTTGCCCAACAAATCCGCTCGCGCCCGCTCCGCACCCGACGATTCCACCAGCCGAAAATCCGGCACGCTGCCCAGTTCCATCAACTTGCCCGGCTTCGGCACTCCCCACTCCCGCGTCGCAATGAGCGACACCGTGCCCACCACGATCAAAAACGTGGCCGTCACCCCGATGTTCAATATCGTTGCCACTTTCATGTCACATCACGCACGCTGCGTTGTCGCGCCGACCACCACGCCACCGCGCACATCACCGCCGCAAAACCCGCCGTTATGCCAAACGCAACCACCGGCAATTGTGCCTCTCCCCAATACAAACCAGCGCGCACCGCCGTTACGCCGTACGATAGCGGGTTCAGTTGCATTATCCAGCCCAACCACCGCGCCGCACCATCCGGTGGAAACACCGCACCCGACAATATCCACATCGGCATCAGCACCAAATTCATGATTGCGTGAAACCCCTGCGTGGATTCCATTCGCCAGGCAATCACAAACCCCAACGCCGTCAGTGCTACCGACAACACGCCCAGCGTCACCACCAACCATGCCACCGCGGCCCAAGCCAACTTCACCTTCACAAGCGGCGCCAACATCAAAAACAACAACCCTTGCAACGTCGCCAACGTCGCCCCACCGGCCACCTTACCGCCCACCAACGCCGCCCGCCCCACCGGTGCCACCAACACCCCTTGCAAAAAACCTTCCCGCCGATCCTCGATCAACGAGATCGTCGAAAAAATCGCCGTGAACAACACAATCAACACCATCGTGCCGGCATAAAAAAACTCCAAATATCCCAGCCCACCGGGTGCACTGGCCGATTGGAACGACCGACCCAAGCCCAGCCCCAACAACAACCAGAACACGACCGGCGTCAACAACGCCCCCACCACCCGATCGCGCTGACGATAAAACCGCACCAGCTCACGTTGCCACAATGCCACGACCGCCCGACACGTGCTCATCCGCAACCCGCTCTCACCCCCACGCGCGCCGCCGTTTCAACGCGTGCTCATACACCTCGACATACCGCGGTGCCGATTGCGACCACGAGAAATCCTTCGCCATCGCCTGACGGCGCAACTGCGCAATGTGATGCGGCCGATCGAACCACGTCGAAACTGCCCACCCAATCGTGTAGTACAATGCACGCGCCGATGGCTCCCAAAACTTAAAACCCGTGCCGCGCCCGGTAGCCTCATCATAGTTTTCCACCGTGTCATCCAATCCCCCGGTCGCCCGCACCACCGGCAACGTCCCGTATTTCAACGAGTACATTTGGTTTAGCCCGCACGGTTCGTACAACGAGGGCATCAAAAAGAAATCACTGCCGGCCTCAATGAGATGACTCAAGTAAACATCAAACCCTATATAACTCCCCACACGTCCCGGGTATCGTGCTGGTAACCAACGGAAAAAATCCTCCGTGGCTGCGTCTCCCGACCCCAATACCACCACTTGCATCACCATGTCATTCAACGCCCGCGGCAGCGCCTCCGCCAGTAAGTTGAAACCTTTCTGTGGGGCAAACCGCGACACGACTCCAAACACCGGCACCTTCTCATCTACCGCCAACCCAAACCGACGTTGCAACTCCGCCTTGCACACCTCCTTGCCGGCCATGTTGTCGGCCGAATACCGCGCCGGCAAATGGCGGTCGGTTGAGGGGTCCCAGTGCTCATAATCGCACCCGTTCAGAATCCCCAAAAAATCTTCTCGCCGCTGGTTCAGATACGGTGCCAAACCCATCCCGCCCTCGGGCGTCAAAATCTCCCGCGCATGCGTCGGCGACACCGTTGTCAACGCATCCGCATACACAATCCCGCCCTTCAACAAATTCACCTTCCCGTGATCCTCCAGCCGCTCCGAAACAAAATGCTCAGGGCCCAAACCCAAGTACGCCATCAACCCTGCCGGACACACGCCCTGGTAGCCAATGTTGTGAATCGTCAGCACACTGGCAGTCTGCGACAACGGCGACAAAATCCGATCCCATGTCTTCAAAAAAATCGCTCCCGCCGCCGTGTGCCAGTCATGAAGGTGCATCACATCCGGGTAAAACTTCTGATCTTTTGCCACCTGCAACGCCGCTTTCGACAACATCACAAAGCGCCAACCATCATCCTCATACCCGTAAATCCAGTCGCGCCCAAAATATGCATCGAACTCCAAAAACCACACTGGCACCTCTCCGTCTAGCAACGCCTGCTGCAACCCGCACCAATGCTCCACACCGCCCCCCATGTGCACGCACACCGACGAAAACGGTGTCACACCATGCAGACCTCGATCCACCGACCGATACAATGGCATCAACACCCGCGCATCGTGCCCCATCCGACGCAACTGCTTCGACAGCCCTGCTACCACATCGCCCAGCCCACCAGTCTTGGCATATGGCGCGCACTCCGCTGCCACAAACAACACCCGCAGACCCGGTGCCCGCCCCAGCTCCACAACCGGTAGGCGTACGCTACTGGCCAACAACCGCTCCACTCCTACCGGCACCTTGCGCAAATCCTTCGTCACCCAATCCGCCGGTAGCTCTCGCCGCGA
>JANWVU010000139.1 GCA_025056465.1 Verrucomicrobiia bacterium
CGGTCAGGTTCGCTGCCAAGGTCGCCAGCCAGTTATCGAACAAATCCCGCCAGCGAGTCCCGCCCGTTTCCCATTCGCCGGTTAACCGCAACCGCGGAAACCGGTCGGCTACTGCCACCGCGACGCGTCGTTCCGCGGCCTGCAATCGGTTCGCTGCCGCACGCACGTCGGGCCGACGCCCAACCAACTCCGCCGGCACGCCGGTCGCCGGTAGCGCGGGTAAATCCGGTAGCCTCGACACGTCCTCCCACACCAAGGTGCCCGGTGGTTGACCAATCAAAACCGCCAACTGATGCGACAACAACTGCGCGCGCAACTCCGCACTCGCCAAATCCCCCCGACGCGCCTCCACAAGCTGTTGCTGTTGCAACAAATCCGCCGCGCCAACCTGACCGCGCTGAAACCGCTCGCGCACCAAACCCAACAACGCTTCGTTTACCTGCAGTTGGTCTCGCACCAACTGCACCTGCGCACGTTGTTCCACAAGGTTGAACCAGGTAATGGCCACCGACGCCGACACGGAGATGGCTGCCGTGGCCAGGTCATCACCACTCGCTTGAGCTTCCCACCATGCCGCGGCTCGCGTGGCCCGCACGCGCCCCCACAAATCCAGTTCATACCCGGCAAGCAGAGCTCCCCGGTAGCGCGAATCGTACGACGTGGCATCGTTGGCGCGCTGCCCCCGCCGCGCGGCGGACACTTCACCATCCACCACCGGCCACAGCGAGGCACCGGCCTTGCGCGCCAACCACTCGGCTTGCTCCAAACGCGCTTGCGCACGGCGTACCGTGAAGTTGCCAGCCAGCGCCTGCTGAACAAGCTGATTCAACTGCGCGTCACCAAAAACCGTCCACCACTGGCCGGTAACCACGGCCGTACCGGTCGCGGAGAACCCCGCAGGCAACGTCACCGGCTGAGGAAGCGGTTTCGGCGCGGCGCACCCGGCCGCGACGACGGCCGCAGCCGCGAGCAACATCCCAAGCCTCTCCATGCGCGCATCGTTCGGCCATTGCGCGCATCGCGTCAAGCCTCGAACCCGACGACGCGTCCCACGAGGCAGTGGACGCGCCGGGTTGCGTCGTTATAATGCGTGCGCCATGTCGGTCATTCGATTTGGAACCTCAGGTTGGCGAGGGATCATCGCCGACACCTTCACGTTCGCTAACGTGGAGACAGCGGCACACGCCATCGCGCAGTATCTCGACGAGCATCCACCTAGCGGTGCCGAGCGGCGAATCATCATCGGACACGACACGCGTTTTTTCTCGCGGGAATTCGCCGAACGGTGCGCGCGGATCGTCGCTGCGTACGGTTGGGAAGCGTGGATGACCGACCGCGACGCACCCACGCCGGTCATCTCGCATGCGATCCGGCATCATCGTGCCGCCGGCGGCATCAACATCACCGCGAGCCACAATCCACCGGAATGGAACGGACTCAAATTTAATCAAGCCAATGGCGCCCCGTGTGGGCCGGAAGTCGCGCGAGGCATCGAGCGGTGCGCCGATGAGTTGGAAGCCGGCAAGCGCGCGCGGCGCGACCCCGCCGATGCGAAGTCGGTACATGTCTTCAACCCCCTCCCGGCTTACGCTGCGCAGGTGCGCAAGCTGGTGGATTTTGGCACGCTGCGTCGGCGCAAAGGCCGCGCGGTGGTGGACTTGATGTTTGGCACGGGACGGGGCTACCTGGACATGTTTTTGAGCCGGTGCCAGTGGCGGGTGACCGCGTTGCACAACGAAATCAATCCTTTATTCGGCGACGGACATCCCGAGCCAATCAAGGAGCACATGGGCGAGTTGCTGGCTCTGCTCAAAAAATCGCGTTTTACCATTGGCCTTGGCCTGGACCCCGATGCCGACCGCTTTGCGATTGTGGACCGCGATGGAACCTTTCTCACCGCTAACGAGGTGCTGGCCCTAACGCTGTATCATTTGGTGCACCACCGGCGATGGACCGGCGTTGTCGTGCGCACGGTCGCCACGAGTCACCTCGTGGACGCGGTGGCGGGATTGTTCAACATCCCGGTGCGCGAAACGCCGGTGGGCTTCAAATACATCGGTGCGCTGATGGAAGCGGAGCCGGTGATTGTCGGCGGCGAGGAAAGTGGTGGATTGAGCGTCAAAGGACACGTGCCCGAAAAGGACGGCATCCTTGCGTGTTTGCTGATGGCAGAGTTGGTCGCGCATGCCGGGCGGCCCTTGAAGAAGATTTTGGCGGAGATTCAGAAGGAAACCGGCACCATCGTCAGCGAGCGCATCAACCTGCGTGTGACTCCCCAGCGGAAGGAAGAGTTGTTAGCGCGATTTGCCAGTGGGCTGAGCGAGTTTGCGGGCCGTCGCGTCACGGAGACCATCACCAAGGATGGGTACAAATTCATGTTGGGGGATGGCTGCTGGGTGATGTTCCGTGCGTCGGGCACTGAGCCGGTATTCCGCTGTTATCTCGAGGCCCGCACCCGACGCCAACTCGCCGACATGCGTCAGGCCGCCCTCGCGCTGGTTCAGTAACCAGCATCGCGACGACATTTGACCCTGACTTGTATCTCTTGCGCGTAGCTCAGATAAACCCGGTAGACTTGATTCACCAAGTAGGTGAGTCTATTCTGCGGTGTCTTCGACGATGCGAAGGGAGTGCGTGATGACGGCGAAACGTGTGGTGACAATTTTGGTGGTGGCCATTCTGGGAGTAAATCTCGCGTTGGCAGCGCGAATTTACTCGGCCGCCACGGAGAAAACAGCAGCGGATGACCCCTATGCGCAGTTCAAACTCGCGGCCCAGGTGATGGAGTTGATCCGCGCCAATCATGTAGATGGCGACAAGGTCTCGTATCAGCGGCTCACCTACGACGCGCTGAAAGGCATGGTCAGCTCGCTTGACCCGCACAGTCAGTTCATGGAGCCGGAGATGTATCAGGACATGCAAACGGAGACCGAGGGCAAGTTCGGCGGATTGGGAATTGTCATCAGCATGTCGAAGGACAATGCGCTGACGATTGTGGCGCCCATGGAAGACACGCCGGGCGCGCGGGCGGGACTGCTGCCGGGTGATCGCATCATCAAGATTGATGGCCGACCCACGGAGAAAATGACGTTGCAGGAGGCCGTAAAATTACTGCGAGGCGAGCCGGGTACAAAAGTCACCATCAGCGTTTTCCGACCGAAGGCAAAAGACCCCGGTGAGCGGCTAAAAGATTACACAATCGAGCGTGCGGAAATCCGCGTCGAAAGCGTCAAGGATGTCAAAATGTTGACGGACAACATCGGGTACATCCGCATCACGCAGTTCAATCAGCCCACGGCGGATGAGTTCCGCAAGGCGCTCGACAAGTTGGAGAAACAGGGCATGGACGCGCTCGTGATTGATTTGCGGAACAATCCCGGTGGGCTGCTTGAGGCGGCCATCAAAGTGGCCAGCGAGTTTGTGCCGCGTGGGGAGTTGATCGTTTCTACGGAGGGACGTGACCCCCGTCAGACGCAACGGTACTACTCGGTCGGCGGGAAACGGCGTCCCAATTATCCGATCGCGGTGCTCATCAATGGCGGCAGTGCCAGTGCGAGCGAGATTGTTTCCGGTGCGTTGCAGGACACCAAACGCGCGGTCGTGGTGGGCGAAACCAGTTTCGGCAAGGGCTCTGTTCAGAGCGTGATCAAACTTTCGGATGGCTCGGCGTTACGGCTGACCACCGCAAAATATTACACACCTAGTCACCGGGTCATTCACGAACACGGCGTGACGCCGGATATCCTTGTGCCCATTAGCGAAGAGGTGGAGCGCAAACTCATGGAGCAACGTGCCCGCGCTAACCTGCCGCCCGAAGAAGGAGAAAAGGTCGAGCCGGTCCCCGATGAACAGCTCGACCGTGCGGTGGACGTGCTGAAGGGCGTGAAGTTGTTTGCGCGTCAGATGAAAGCTGCCGGACGCGCGCCTCGCACTACTGCCGCGCTTCCGTGATTGTGCTCGGGATTGAAACGTCGTGCGACGAAACGGCGGCGGCCGTCGTGCGCCATGGGCGTGAAGTGCTCGCCAACATCGTTAGTTCGCAGCTCGATTTGCATCGTGCATTTGGCGGAGTGGTCCCCGACCTGGCATCCCGGCAACACCTGCAACGAATCGAGCCGGTCATTCAGCAGGCGCTCGAAACGGCCGGGGTCTCATGGGATCGGATCGAGGCAGTGGCCGCGACGTACGGACCTGGTTTGGCCAGTTCGTTGCTCGTCGGTTGGAACGTCGGACGCGGTTTGGCGCTGACGCTCGGCGTACCGTTTGTGGCCATCAACCATCTGCAGGCGCATCTGTACTCGCCATTGATCGAGCATGGCGACAAGGCGCTACCAATGATCGGACTAGTCGTTTCGGGAGGGCATACGGTGTTGGCGGAAGTTGCCGGCATCGGTGATCACCGGGTTCTCGGTCAAACACGTGACGATGCCGCGGGCGAAGCTTTTGACAAAGTAGCGCGGTTGCTCGGGCTGCGTTACCCGGGCGGGCCCGAAATCGAGCGGCATGCAACCAGCGGCAACCCGCACGCGGTGGAATTTCCGCGCGGGTTGGCGCATGACGACTCGCTGGATTTTAGCTTCAGCGGATTGAAAACGGCGGTGCGGTATTGGTTGGAGAAAAATCCCATCAAAACGGAAGCGCAACGCGCGGACATCTGTGCCAGTTTTCAAGAGGCCGTGGTGGATGTGTTGGTCAGCAAAACGATTCGTGCGGCCGAACAGCGGGGCATCCGGCAGGTGTCCATTAGTGGTGGGGTTTCGCAGAACAGACGGCTGCGCCAACGGATGGCCGAGGAGTGCGCCGCGCGCAAGTGGCGGTTGCTCACCGTACCGGCCGCACTCTGCACGGACAACGCCGCAATGATTGCTGCGTTGGCTGACCGGTATCTCAACTCGGCAACACATCGCGTATCGGATCACGCCGTGGAACCCTCTGCGTGTTTGACATGAAAGCGCGCGTGATTGTGGCCGATAGCGAGCACAACGCGGACATGCTGTATGCGGTCGGCATATTCATCCCAGATCCCTTTATCTACCTCGAATGTCGCGGTCGTTCCTACGCTGTGCTGAGTGAGTTGGAGTTGGATCGTGCGCGGCAACACGCGCGCGTGGATCGTGTGTTGCCTTATCGTCACTACTATGAGCGCGCCAAACAGAAGTTGAATCGCACCCCTCGATTGGCCGATGTGCTAAATCTGGTTTTGGAGGACTACGGCGTCACTCAGGTCGAGGTCCCGTCACATTTCCCGGTCGGATTGGCCCGCCGGATTCGGGCTCGTGTGAAGGTGGTCGAAGACGCGTTTTTCTCGCAACGTGAAACGAAAACCCCGGCAGAACTTCGCGCGATTCGGGCCGCGTTGCGCTTGGCCGAAACAGGCTTGGAGGCGGGACTAAAGGTGCTGCGAGAAAGTAAGATTCGTGCCGACCGGTATCTCACGTGGCGCGGCCAGCGAGTCACTTCCGAACTGGTGCGCGGAGTGATCAACGCCACGATTGCTCAGCACGGTGGGCTGGCAGCGCACACAATC
>JANWVU010000013.1 GCA_025056465.1 Verrucomicrobiia bacterium
AAATCGAAACATCCAGACATTTTGACGCGCTTGCATATGTGCGGCCAGACCCAACCGTTGATCCCGCAGATGCGGGAGCTACCGGCCGACATTTACGAACTGGATTTTCCGGTCGATTTGGCACAGGCGCGGGCCGACTTGGGCGAGGCACGCGTGATCAGCGGAAACGTGTCCACCGTGACGACGTTGGTTTCGGGCACACCCGAGGAGGTGTACGCGGAAGCAGCGCGCTGCCACCGGTTGAGTGGCCGGTATCACATTGTGAATTCGGGCTGTGAGGTCTCGCCCCTCACACCGCCGGAAAATCTGCGGGCGTTGGTGCGTTATGCCAAGGAGCATTCATGACAACGTTGACCAGTCGCGAGCGAGTGAATCGGATGTTTGCACGGCAGGATCATGATCGCGTGCCGCGATGTGATTCGTATTGGGCGGAGACCATTGCACGTTGGCAGCAGGAGGGATTGCAGGGCAACTACTACACCGTGTTGGAATTGTTAGGCTCCGATTTTCACGGTTTGTGCTGGGTGTGGCCGCAGGCGTTTCCCGGTGTGGAAGAAGTGGTGCGGGAGGATGCGGAGACCAAGGACGTGCGGGATGGTCAGGGCAAAACGGTGCGGTATTGGAAAAACAAGTCCGGTACACCGGAGCATCTAGGGTTCGACTGCGATTCGCGGGAGAAGTGGGAGAAAATCTACAAGCCGGCATTGCTAAAAAACTGGCTGCAGATCAAGCCCGAGGAAACACGCCAGGCATACGAGGAGGGCCGACGCCGGGGGCTGTGGTGTTACCTGTGCGGAGTTGAGCCGTTTGAGGAGACGCGGTCGTTGATGGGCGACGAAATCACGATGATCGCGATGGCGGAGGATCCGGATTGGATCGTGGACGTAAGCCGCACGTTTACCGATGTGGTGATTCGCAACTACGAGGCGGCGTTGGCCACCGGCATTGAGCCGGATGGGCTGTGGACGTATGGCGACATGGCCTACAAAAACGGGACGATGTGTTCGCCGCAGATGTATCGGGAGTTGATTTGGCCCGATCACAAACGCCTTGCGGACTTTGCCCACGCGCACGGGATGAAGTTCATCTACCACACCGACGGGGATGTAAACGGGGTGCTCGATTTGTATGTGGCTGCGGGATTCGATTGTTATCAGCCCATCGAGGCCAAGGCCAACATGGATATACGTAAGTTGTGCCCGAAATACGGCCGGCAGTTGGCGATGTTCGGCAACATTGACGTGATGATCATGGCCACGAACGACCGTGACCGCATCGAGGAGGAAATTCGCTCGAAGTTCGCGGCGGGTATGGCCACGAAAGGGTACGCCTACCACAGCGACCATAGCGTCCCGCCGCAGGTTAGTTGGGCCACGTACCAGTTCATCATTCAGTGCGTGGAGAAGTATGGAAAATATTAGCCTGCGAGACCGAGAGATCCTTCGTGGGTTGGCGGCGCGGGTACGTGCGATTGCCGATTCGGAGGAATGCCGGCGACGGCGCGAGTGGTGGCGGCGTCACAATTCGTTGCAGGGCGACCGGCCCATGATTCTGGCGTTTCCCGAGGGCGCGTGGGTGGAGTTGCTCCCGGATTCGGTTTTGCAATGTGAGGATCCGAAACTGCGCCGGTGGGAGTGGAGTTTGCGTGAGCGGATTTACACCTGGGAGGTCATCAAGGATGACCAGTTTTTGGAGCCATGGTTCAACATCGGTTGGCAGGTTCAAATTGGCAACTATGGGTTCGACATCCCCATGCATTACGGGGACCAGCGGGGTAGCTACGTGTGGGACCCGCCGATCAAGGATTTGGAGCGCGAACTGCCCAAGTTGCATTTTCGCTCGCTGAGTGTGGATCGGCCTGCGACCTACCGGGATTTGGCGCTGGCCAATGAAATCTTCGGTGACATCCTGCCGGCCCGCATTCGCAGCATGTTGTTTTGGACGGTGGGACTGACGTGGGAAGCAGCGAAGTTGGTGGGGTTGGAGAATTTGATGTTTCTGATGTGCGACCAGCCCGAGCAGGTGCATCGGCTGATGGCGTTTTTGCGGGATGAGCATCTGCATTTCCTCCAATGGTGTGAAGATGAGGGATTGCTGACCCCGAACAATGAGGCGGACTATGTCGGTTCCGGGGGCGTGGGTTGCACGGACGAGTTGAAGCCGGATTCCGACGTGGGCATCACGCTGCAACAACGATGGGGATTCGCGGAGTCGCAGGAGACGGTCGGGATTTCTTCGGCGATGTTCGAAGAGTTTGTCCTACCGTACCAGGTGCCGTTACTGGAGAAATTCGGTCTGAACTGCTACGGCTGCTGCGAGGGGCTGGAACATCGGATCCGTGCGGTCTTGCGCCACGTGCCGCGCTTGCGGCGCATCTCGGTGGCCCCGAGCGCAAATCAAGAGGTTTTGGCGGAGGCGTTGGCAGGCCGATACATCTACAGCCGTAAACCGTACCCCGCGCATGTTTGCGTCCATTTCAACGAGAGAGCCATCCGCGAGGATTTACGGCACACATTGACGGTGGCGCGCGGCCAACCGTTGGAAATCATTCTGAAAGACACGCACACCGTTGAGGGGCAGCCATGGCGGATCGCACGCTGGGTGGAGATCGCCCGGGAGGAGGTGGCGAACGCCGCATGACATCGCGTGAACGAATCCTGGCTATGCTTGACGGGCAGCCGGTCGACCGGCTGCCGGCGATGCCGATTACGATGCAGATTGCCGCGCGGCGAATTGGAGTGCCGTATCGCCGGTACGCAACGGAAGCGGCGTTGCTCGCGGAGGGACAACTGCGTGTGGCCGCTGATTTTGGGATTGATCATGTGAGTGTCATCTCAGACCCGGCTTGTGAAGCGGCTGATTGTGGTGCGGCCGTGGTATTCAATGAGAACCAACCGCCGGCGTTGGATGAAAACAACGCCCTGCTGCAGGACAAAGCGAAACTGGCAACGTTGCGCGTGCCGAATCCCACGGCCGGTCGAATGGGCAACCGGCTGCGGGTGCTTGAGATTTACCGGGAACGCAACCGGCAGGGCAAGTTGGTGGAGGGATGGATTGAAGGGCCATGCGCTGAGGGGGCGGACCTGCGGGGGATCAACGCGTTGATGCTCGATTTTTATGACGACCCGGATTTCGTGCGCGACTTGTTTGCCTTTTGTAATCGGATGGAGTTGGCGTTTGCGAAGGAGCAGATTGCGCGCGGAGCGGAGCTGATCGGCGTGGGCGATGCCGCGGCGTCGTTGGTGGGGCCGGAGATTTACCGGGAGTTTGTATGGCCATTTGAGAAAGAGTTGGTGGATGGTTTGCACGCGTTGGGAGCCAAAGTGCGGTTGCATATCTGCGGCAACACCACACCGATTCTGACGGACATTGGCCGGTTGGGCTGCGACCTCGTGGATCTGGATTTCATGGTGCCGATTGACGCGGCGCGGAAAGCGATGGGCGACCGGCAGGTGTTGCTGGGCAACATGGACCCAGTGCGCGTGCTGCAAAACGGCACGCCAGCACAAGTCCGCGCGACCGTGGCGGAGTGTCACCGGCTAGCGGGGAGCCGTTACATTATCGGCGCTGGGTGCGAGGTGCCACCGGATACCCCGCCTGAAAATCTGCGCGCGTTGGTGAACTACAGCCTTGAGGCAACGGTATGATCTGGCACGCGCCAATGAGCTGCTGGGCCGCAGGTTGTTGGAGCTGCTCAGTAGTTTGGAAGCGATTGTGACGGTGGAGGTGGGGCACGAAAGCTGGGCGTAATGCGTGAATGCGGTGCAACGAGTCGAGGCGGTGTTGGCCGGTCGGATACCCGACCGGGTGCCGGTGTGTTTGCACAATTTTTTGATGGCGGCGGAGGAGGCCGGTGTCCCGTTGGAAGATTATTCGGAGAAACCCGAGGCGGCGGCGCGGGCGCATTTGGATGCGGTGGAGCGGTACCGGCATGACTGCATCCTGATTGATTTGGACACGACGATGTTGGCCGAGGCGATGGGGGCGCAACGGGATTGCACGCCGGGCGAAACGGGGCATATCGCGGCGCCCGCGATTCGGAGTTTGGAGGAGGTGGAGAGATTGAAGCCGGTGGATCCGTTGCGGGATGGGCGGATTCCCGTGTTGATTGAGGCGGTACGGATCATGGCGAAGGCGGTGGGGAGCGAGGTGGCAATTCGCGGGAATGCGGATCAGTGCGCGTTTTCGTTGGCCGGCATGTTGCGAGGGATGCAGGAGTTTTTGATGGATCTGGTGGAGTGCCCGGACGACCCGCGGCTCACGCAATTGCTGGAGGTCGCTTATCAGAGTCATGTCGCGGTGCATCGGGCGTTGAAAGCGGCTGGCGCACATTTCACGTCGCTGGGCGATAGTCCGAGCGGACCGGATGTGGTATCGCCCGCAATTTTTCGGCGGTTTGCGCGGCCCTATCAGGAGCGGTTGGTGCGGGAATTGTCGTGGCCGGTGGTGATTCACATCTGCGGAGATACCGGGCCGATTTTGGATCAGTTGGCGGAATATCCGCCCTGCGCGTTTGAGTTGGATTACAAGACGGATGCAGTGCGTGCGAAGGCAACGGTGGGTCGGGGACATGTGTTGTTTGGGAACGTGGATCCGAGCGGTGTGTTGGCGCGGGGAAGCCCGGCGCTGGTGCGGGAGAAAACACGAGAGTTGATCGCGATGTGGAAGCCGGGGGGACGGTTCGTGCTCAACGCCGGCTGCGCGATACCGGCCAATACGCCGTCGGAGAATGTGCGAGCGTTTGTGGAAACTGCGCGAGAGGTGGGAGTCTATGCCTAAAGAGACGATGTCGTCACGGGAACGATGGTTGGCGGTGTTGCAACGCAAAAAGCCGGATCGGGTGCCGATGGATTATTGGGCGACGGCGGAGGCGACGGACCGGTTGTGCAAATATCTCGGCTGCGATTTCGATGAGGCGTTGCGGCGATTGCACATTGATATTCCCCTGCCGGTGTGGGGGCATTATGTGGGACCGAAACCGCCGGAAGGGCAGGACATTTGGGGTTTGAAGCATCGGGCGATTAATTATGGCACGGGGACGTACTACGAGGTGGCGAACGCTCCGTTAGGGGAATACACGTCGGTTGAGGAGATCGAGCGGAATTACCGGTGGCCGACGGTGGACGATTGGGATTTTTCCCACATTCCCGACCGGGTAAAAGGCAAGGAGGATCGGCCGGTGCGCGGGGGGCAGTGCGAGCCGTTTCTGTTGTACTGCCAGTTGCGCGGGTTGGAACGCGCGTTTCAGGATTTGGTGGAGTACCCGGAAATCGTCGAGTACTGCCTCGGCAAGTTGTTTGATCTGGCGTACGAGAGCACGCGGCGGATTTTTGAGATCATCCCGGGTCGGGTGACGTTTTGTTATGTGGCAGAGGATTTGGGCAGCCAACGGGGCTTGCTGATGTCGAAGGAGCACATCAAACGGTTTTTGTTCCCTGGCATGAAGCGGATGATTGATTTGGCGCACTCGGCCGGCGTGTATGTGTTTCACCACGATGACGGCGCCATTCGCGACATCATTCCCGATTTGATCGAGTTGGGGATTGATATTCTGAATCCGATTCAGTGGCGATTGCCGGGGATGGATCGCGAGGGGCTGAAACGGGATTTTGGAGATAAACTCATCTTTCACGGCGGGGTGGATAATCAGGTGACGCTGCCGTTTGGCACCCCGGCGGACGTGCGACGCGAAGTGGAGGAAAATCTTGCGATTCTGGGGGCCGGTGGTGGTTACATTCTGGCTCCTTGTCACAACATCCAATCCGTAAGCCCACCGGAGAACGTCGTGGCCATGTATGAGGCGGGATATGAGCTTGGGTGGAGCTAGGCTGTTTCGCCGAGGGCAATCTTGGGCACGAATGAGGTGAGAAAAGCGCACATTAATGACAATGCGGATGACTGATGGCGAGCGGTTTCTGGCGACGATGCATTACCGGCCGCGTGACCGGTGTCCGATGTGTGATTTTGGGTTTTGGCCGGAAACGATCGAGTTGTGGCACGCGCAGGGGTTACCGGCATGGGTTCAGGGCGGGCACGACACCACTTACACGAACCAGTTTTTCGGCATGGACGTGTGTACTGGCGGACCGGGGTTGAACGTCGGCCTGTGTCCCGCATTCGAAACGAAGGTACTCGAGGATCGGGGGGATCATGAGCTGGTGCAACAGGCCGACGGCGTGATTGTGCTGCGCAAAAAATTCATGAGCAGTATCCCCGAACATCACGGGCATTTGTTGGTTGATCGCGAGAGTTGGAACAAACACTACAAGTGGCGGCTGAATCCGGATACGCCCGAGCGGTATCCGAATTGGGACGAAGCGCGCCAGATTTGGAACACCCCGCAACCGTACGCGTACTTCATCTGGGCCGGTAGCCTGTATGGATGTCTGCGTGACTGGATGGGTGTGGAGAACATCTCCTATCTCGTGTACGACGACCCCGCGTTGTTTGAGGAAATGGTCACCACATTGGCGGATCTGATAGTGGAAGTGCATCGGCGCGCATTTGCGCAAGGTGCCAAGGCGCAGGTGGCCGGTATGTGGGAGGATATGTGCTACAACGCAGGGCCGTTGCTGTCGCCGCCGTTGTTCAAGAAGTATCTCGTCCCTCAGTACCAGCGCATCACCGAGCAACTGCGGCGACACGGGTGCGACGTCATCTGGGTGGATTGCGACGGTAAAATTGATGAGCTGATTCCATTGTGGTTGGAGGCGGGTGTCAACTGCATGTTCCCAATCGAAATCGGCACGTGGGGTGCCGACCCGATTAAGTACCGCAAGCAGTACGGTAAAGAGCTGCTGATGCAAGGCGGGTTCGACAAACACATTCTCGCGAAGGGACCTCACGAGATTGAGGCGGAGATTTACCGATTGGCACCGTTGGTGGAAGAGGGCGGTTATATTCCGTTCCCGGACCACCGCGTCCCACCGGATGTGTCGTTGGCCAATTACATGTTCTACCTCGAGACTGCCCGCCGCGTCTGGGGCAAAGGAGTGAACCTCAAACCGCTGGGCCAACTCGAACCGTCGTCGAGCCGGTAACGGAATGAACTTCGACCCCAAAGCATTCGGGAGCGAAAACGACTTGTGCGTCGGCAAACCATTCCGCACCGACAAACCACGGGCGCTGATTTGCTTTTGGTTGGACGATCATTGGTTGTGCGAGGAGATGCAGTTGGCTTGCACGGTTCGTCACTATCGCGACTCGGCTTATCTCACAGAGGTTCATCGCGCGTGGGCCGACCGGTGCGAGGTTGCATCGGGACATCGGTTCTACCGGCAAACGCACGAACCGCCGCGCGTACAGCTTATCGAACAAGTGCTCGGCACACAAACCATAACCTTGGAGGGCGGCAGGCCGTCGTTGAAAGCCGGTGCGACCACGCGCGATGAACTGCGCCGCCAACTCCACGAGCTGGCGCGACTGAGCAATGTGGAATTGAACGCGGTGAACCTTGGCTCGTGCATTCCGGCCGAAGTAATCCGGGGCACGTATCCAATTACCGGCGAGGTGCGGCAGGATTTTACGGGCGTGCTTGCGGATGGTGGGGTGACGGTATGCACAGCCGGCTCCGTGGCGGCCGTTGTGAGTCTCGATAGAATTCAGACGTTCACGGCGGCGATACAAGAGTTTTGCCGGTAGGACTAAACGCCCGGGCTGGGAGGACAGGCAACAAAATGAGTAACGAACTACGTTGGAAACCAGATTGGGCGCTGGCGCGGCAGGCGCTAACGGATTGGTGGCATCACAGAGGTTTGGCGTTGTGGGTTGTTGCGCCAAAAGACGAACCGTGGGAGACAATCCCTGAACCGCGCCCGCCGCGCGATGCCGAAGAGCAATGGACGAACGTGGAGCTGTGGGCACAGCGCGTGGTGCATCAACTCTCGCGAAGGTTCTTCGGCGGTGTAGCGTTTCCGAATTTTTGGACGTGTATTGGCGGCCCGGGCAGTTTGGGGCTGTTTCTGGGTGCCGTCGGACACCCGGCACCGGACACGTTGTGGTACGAGCCGGTAATCACCGACCCAGAGCAACATCCGCCGTTGTCGCTAGACCGCACCAACGTGTGGTGGATCCGACACTTGGAATTGATGCGATGGGGTGTGCGGGAAAATGGCGGCCGGTATCTGGTTGGATTTCCCGACTTGATTGAAAACATCGACACGCTCGCCCAATTGCGGGAGGGGCAATCGTTGCTGTTGGATTTGATGGAGCGGCCCAACTGGGTGAAAGCCAAATTGGCCGAGATCAATCGCGCTTATTTCGAGGCATACGAAGCGATGTACCCGCTGGCTTGCGACCCTTGGGGCGGCAGCACGTTTTGCGCATTTGAACTGTGGGGTCCCGGCAAAGTCGCGAAGGTGCAATGTGATTTTTCCTGCATGATCAGCGCGGAGATGTTTCGCGAGTTTGTTGTGCCGCCGATGCGGGAACAATGCCGACGACTCGATTATGCGATGTATCACCTGGACGGCACACAGGCGATGCATCACCTCGAGGCGCTGCTGGAAATCGAGGAGTTGGACGCAATTGAATGGACCCCGCAAGCCGGTATCGAGGGCGGCGGCCACCCGCGCTGGTACGATCTGTATCGGCGCATCAAAGCGGCCGGGAAAAGCGTGCAGGCCATCGGCGTGAAGCCGGAGGAGGTGGAACCGCTAATTGAGGCGGTCGGCCCTGAAGGCATGTACATCATGTGCGTCGCCGACAATGAACAGCAAGCCCGCGCCCTGTTGCGGCGCGTGGGTTGGAAGGGAGAAGCGTGAGGAACAAATGAAAGGCGACGCGCTCAGCCTGCTTCGGCAGGCACTCCGAAAATGAGAAATGGGATGGAGACGACCGATCGATTGGCAAATTACGATATCGCGGCGCACAACGAGGAGGTAAAGCGCTGTTGGGACGCATACCATGCCGGCCGTCCCTACCGGGTGCCGATTGTGTTCGGGCTGGCGACGCGTTTTTTTATCTACAACGACGAGGTCAATCCCGAACACATGACGTTTCAAGAGTATTCCGAGGACCCCGATAAGATGTTCACGTTTCAACTGCGGTGGCAACGTTGGGTGCGGTTCAACGTGCTACAGGATGCGGAGCTTGGCCTGCCGGAAAAGTGGGTGGTGTATCCGGATTTCCAAAATTACTACGAAGCTGCCTGGTTGGGTTGTCCGGTGCTGTATTTGGAGAATCAGGTGCCAGACACGGTACCGGCATACGCAGATTGTCCCGAGCGCGTGATGGAACGGGGCCTACCGGACCCGTTGAGCGGGCTGATGGGCAAAGGCATTGAGTGGTATGAGCGAATGAAAGCGCGCGCGGCGCGCGAGACGTTTCTCGACCGGCCGATCGAGGTGGTTGTGCCCTGTCAGGGCACGGATGGACCGTTCACTTGCGCGTGCAACTTGTTCGGGCCGGATGTGGCGTGCGAAATGATGGCGACCGAACCCGAACGATTCCACCGGCTGATGGAGTTTATCACCGAGGCGACGATTCGGCGGTTGGTGGTCTTGCGTAAACGGGCCGGGGTGCCGGTACCGCAGGACGGGTTTTTCTTTGCGGATGATAGCATCGCGCTGATTTCCACGGCGATGTATCGTGAGCACGTACTGCCCTACCATCGCAAGCTCTGCGACGCGTTAGCGACAGGGAAACCGCGCGGGATTCATTTATGCGGCGATGCGACGCGACATTTCAAAACGATTCGGGATGAACTGAACGTGTGGACTTTTGATACCGGGTTTCCGGTGGATTTCGGTTGGCTGCGGCGCGAACTCGGCCCGCAAGCGAGGATTCAGGGTGGGCCGCATATTGAGTTTTTGCGCACTGCCACGCCGGCGCAGGTGCGGGAGCGGGTGCGCGAGATCATGCGGTCGGGGATTCTAGAGGGCGGGATGTTTGTTTTGCGCGAAGGCAACAACATGGCGCCGCATACACCGCTGGAGAACATCCGGGCGTTGTACGACGCCGGTCGCGAGTTCGGGAAATTGCCATGAGCTACCAGATTGGGATGGACACCATTTTTCTGAAGCCCACACCGCGTCTGGCGCATACAGAGTATTGCTCGAATCATGCGCTGATTAGGAAACTGACTGGTGAGGAAGAGCACTGGTTGACGCCGAAGTTTTGCGAAGCGTGGGAGATCGATTTCATCTGGCACACAAATGATGGGCCGGTGCCCTGGGCGCAACGTGGGCGCGCGACAGACATGGGACATGCGGATTTTTTGGAGGGCGGGATTGACCGCCGCACGCCGCAGCGGGGATGGATGGTTCCCCTTCGCTAGATGCGATCGTGAAAAACTACGGCAAATCGAAAGTTATTGTCGGCAGCAAAGTGGATACACGCACGTTGACGTTTGGGATGAAGGATCAGATTCGCGCGGAGATTGATGCCACGCGGGAACGGGCGTTGGACTGTCCGGGTTTCATTTTCGCGGTCGGTAGCCACATCCTCAGCAACGTGCCACGGGAAAATGCCGAATTTTATTTTCAATACTTGCGGGAGCATTGGCGCCGATGAATACATTGATTGCCCAAATGATACAGCGCACGCCGGTCATCACCGACGGAGCGTGGGGTACGCAGTTGCAGGCGCGCGGCTTGGAGGTGGGACAGTGTCCTGATGTGTGGAACCTGACCCATCCCGAACGCGTGGAGGAAGTGGCACGCGCGTACGTCGAAGCCGGTAGCCAGATCATTTTGACGAACACGTTTGGGGCGAATCGGATTCGGCTGGCGGAGACCGGATTCGCCAACCGAGTGCGGGAGATCAACGAAGAGGGCGTGCGGATTTCCAAGCGCGCCGCCGGCACCCGCGCGCTAGTGTTCGCCTCAATGGGGCCAACCGGCAAAATGCTCGTGGCCGGTGAGGTCGAGCCAGAGGAGGTAGCGGCGGCGTTTGCGGAGCAGGCGGAGGCCCTGAAGGAAGGTGGGGCGAACGGTATCGTGGTGGAGACGATGGCGGAGTTGGAAGAGGCGCAGTTGGCGGTGCGCGCAGCCAAGGCCACCGGGTTGCCCGTGGTCGCGTGCATGGTGTTCGACACCGGTGGGCGCACGATGATGGGCGTGGCACCGGAGCAGGCAGCGATCAGTCTGGCGGAAGCGGGCGCGGACGTCATCGGATCGAACTGCGGGAGCGGGATCGCCGATTTTGTGCCGATCTGCCGACAACTACGTGCCGCGACGACGTTGCCGATTTGGATCAAACCCAATGCGGGGTTGCCGCAGATGGTCGAGGGCCAGGTGCAGTACCGCACTACGCCGCAGGAGTTCGCAAGCTACGTGCCGGCTTTGATTGAGGCGGGCGCGAATTTCCTTGGGGGGTGTTGTGGCACAACACCGGCGCACATCGCGGCATTGCGAAAATGATGACCAGTAAAGAGCGGATGTTGGTGGCACTGGCACGGGGCAAGCCCGACCGGCTGCCCGTCACGATTCACCAATGGCAGACATATCATCTGAACACGTTCATGGGCGGCGTGGACCAACTGGAGGCATTTCGCATCGTCGGTCTGGATGCCTCCTACACGGCGCATCCGATCCGTCGTGACCCGTCGCCACAGTGGCAGTATCGCTGCGCCGATGCCGGTCGGCAGGGGAATGAGACGTTGACTCGTCACTGGATCGAAACACCGGACGGAGAATTGACGTGGCTTACCGGCAGCAACGAGTACACGACATACAACGTAGAGCACATCATCAAGTCGGAACATGACGCCGATATCTTCCTGCGTTACTGGCCACCGGCACGTTTGGACCGCGAGCAACTGACACGCGAGTACGACCGCGTAGGAGATGCAGGGATCGTACGCGGGTTTGTGGACATGTTTGCCCAGCCAGGTTGTTGGCAGGAATTCTGTGAGATGGTCGGGACGCAGGAAGCGATTTTCTGGGCGATGGACAAACCGCAGTTTGTACACTGGTTCCTCGAACAGATGACGCAACGGAAACTGGATTACATTTACCGTGAGATGCCGGACGCCAAGTACGACTTGATCGAACACGGCGGCGGCGCGGCCAGCTCAACCGTCATCAGTCCCGCAATGTTTGATGAATTTTGCCTGCCATATGATCGGCGGATCATCGCTGCGTTACACGAGGTGGGGTACCGAGTCGTGTATCACACATGCGGGGGAATGATGGCCATTCTCGAGCACATCCCGCAAAACGGTTGTGATGCCAGCGAAACGCTCAGTCCGCCCGGTGTTGGAGGGGATATTCGGCCCGAAGACCGCGACACCGTGCGCGAAGTGCTTGGGAGCAAGGTGGCGTTGATTGGGGGCATGGACCAAGGCCGCATCCTGACGGAGGGCACAGCGGAGGAGATCCGGGCGGAAACCATCGCGTTGTTTGAAACCTTTGGGAAAAACGGCGGGTACATTTGTTCGGCCAGCGATCATTTCTTCCACACGCCGGTCGAGAATTTGCGTGCGTTTGCGCGTGCCGGTCAGCAGTGCCGGTATGAGTAGAGCCGCGTTGGAACTGAGATGGAAACCGGATTTTCCGCAGACCATCGCGCGGTTTGAGGCATGGTGGCAGGGTGAGTTGCTCGATCGGCCGCCGGTGACGATTTCGGTGAAACCATCGAGGACGCCGCGACACGTGCCGGCAGGCCACTCAAGTCACCGCGATCGGTGGCTCGACGCCGAGTACGTGGTGGACTCGGCCATTGCTGCTTTGGAGGCACTGGATTGGGTCGGAGATAGTTTCCCCATAATCGGGCCGAACATCGGTCCTGAAATCACGGCAACGCTTTATGGAGCCGAGTTGGAGTTTGACCCGCACACAGCGTGGTCGCAACCGGTGATTCATGAGGTGGGACAGTGGGAGACGTTGCTGCAACGCGCACCGGATTTTGAAAATGTCTACTGGCAAACCGCCGAACGCATCACAGCTCTCGCCATCGAGCGGTGTGACCAGCGTTACGTCGTGGGTCTGACGGACCTGCACGGCAACTTCGATATTCTGGCGGCGTTGCGCGATCCGCAAATGTTGTGTTTGGACGTGTTGGATTGTCCCGAACTGGTTCACCGCGCAGCGTGTCATGTGGCACGGGGGTATGTGGAAGCGTTCCAGCGAAACTACAACCAAGTATCTGCTGCCGGCTTCGGCTCAACCTGCTGGACGCCGATGTATCATCGGGGACCGGCGTATGTGCCAAGCTGTGAATTTTGGTGTTTGGTTTCCGCCGACATTGCCCGCGCGCTGATTTGGCCGGTGATCTCCATGGAGATGGAGCCGCTGAAGCGCAGCATTTTTCACTTGGACGGTCCGCAAGCGCTGCGTCATCTCGATCTGGTGTTGCGCGAGTCACGTTTGAACGCGTTGCAATGGGTGTACGGCGCGGGACATGGACACGCTCGCGACTGGATCGAGGTCTACCGTCGTGCGCGGGCCGCCGGTAAGAGCGTTCAGGTGCTGGCGGAGACCGCGTGCGATGCGTTGGAGGTGCTCGCGGCAGTTGGGCCGCGTGGTGTGTGGTTGCATGTGATGCAGCCGTTTGAAACGCTCGCGGAGGCGCGGGCATTTCTCGGCGAAGTGGCGCGTTGCCGCCGGTAGCGCTTGACGCCGTCGCGAGCTAGCGGTGAAAATCGCCATGCATGGTGAGGCTGCGGCGGCCGAATCTCCTCATCATCGGCGCTTCGGGTGGGGTGGCGCGTGCGTTCTTGCGTCGCCTACCGGGGTTGCGGGTACATTTTGGTCGGTTGGTGTTGGTGGACAAGAACCGAAGGGTGGTTGCCGACCGGCACCTGGACCACGCGCGTTTGAATTACGAGTTTGTGCAGCGGCGACTTAATCTGCCGCAGGACGAAGCGTGGTTTTTGCGATTGCTGAAATCCCATCGCATTCACATGGTGTTGGATGTCTCCACACACCCCACCTTGCCGATGCTGGAGGCGGTCGAACGCGCGGGTCTCGCGTACGTCAACACCTCGCTAAACGATCCGCGCTTGGAGGTGACCGAGTTGATTGAGCGGATCGACAAGCTTCGAGAGCGCACGGCATCGGCACCGCGCATCTTATGTGCGGGCATGAATCCTGGGGTGGTCGACCTCTGGGTGCGACATGGAGTAAAGCAGTTCGGCGTGCCGAAACAGATCGTGCACCTGGAGTACGACACCTCGATGACAATGGACCAATGGCGCCCTTTGGTCACTTGGTGCAAACACGAGTTTCTGACGGAGACGACTTGGGATCGTACGGGGGTGTTTGATGGCAAGGGTGTCGCGCTCAGTGCAAAAAACAGCGTGCAAAATCTCGAATCGCTCACGCCATACCTCGCGCCGCTCCTGCCGGGTCAGAAATTTCCCGATGCCTTTGTCGTGTTGCACGAGGAGAACATCACTGTGGGACGTGCGTTGCGCGTGCCCTCGAGGTTTTTGTACGCCCTGCACCCGCGCACGATGCGATATCTGGTGCGACGGTTCCGCCAACAGGGCACGTTGCGCCTGCGCGATATCGAGTTGGGCGATAATCTCGCACGACGACTCAACGGAACGGATTTCGTGGCGGTCTGCTTGGAATATCCGCGCCGACGCATCTATTACGCCAATCGCATGGACAACCGCTCGCTGATTGGCACCAACGCGACGTGTGCTCAGGTGGCCGTCGGTGTGTATTGTGCCTTGTTCACGTTGATGTACGACCGGCTCCAACCACGCATGTACTACACGGGCGAATTGTACGACACGCTTTATCGGCAGTTGGTTTTCGCCAACTTGCGGGTGGAAATGTTCCAGTGCACGCGGCGGGGCCGACGCTGGGTGGTGCGCCGCCATGTGCCTGAGGTGAGGCTTCGACAGTGGCGCGGGGCGCCTCAAGTGGTGATTTGACACGCCCGTTTTATTTTTGTGGCAAACCGATGGAGGTCAGCATTGCGACCCGGCCTTGACCACAGCACGCAGACTCTGGCAGCGTGCCGCACATGACCAAAAGCGCATTCATAGCGGGTGCGATAATTTTACTCCTCGCAGGTGTGGTGCCCCCAACAGCGGAGGCCGACCGGAAGCAAAGATGGGATAGTAGCGTGGCGTTGGGGTTGAATCTAACCTCTGGCAACAGCGATACGGTTCTTCTTACGTTGGAGTTGATGACCGAGCGAGAATACGAGCATGATTTTTGGCGGTTGGGTGCGACAGCCGCGTACGGTGAGACCGAGGGCGACAAAACCACGCAACGCGCCCGGGGGTTCGGGGAGTACCAGCGCTTACTCAATGAGCGGTGGTATGTCGGCGCGAACGCAGACCTAATCCATGACGACGTGGCCGATGTGAACTACAGGCTGACGCTCAGCCCCGTAACCGGTTACTACTTCATCAAAAGCGACCGCACTCGGCTCAGCGGGGAGATGGGACCGTCCTTCGTGTTCGAGAAAACGGGTGGTGACGAACAACAATATATCTCACTGCGATTCGCTGAGCGCTTCGAACATCAATTCAACGAGCGGGCGAAAGTTTGGCAATCTGCTGAGATTTTCCCTCAAGTGGACGATTGGGAGAACTTCCTGCTCCGTGCCGAGGCAGGCGCCGAAGCGGCGCTCAACGCTCAACTCAGCCTCCGTGCCGTCCTTCGCAACGAATACGACAATCAGCCTCCACCGGACCGCAAGCGCAACGACCTGACCCTAACCAGCGCTCTCGTTTACAAGTTTTAGAGGGAGTTTACCTGAGCCGATTATTCCCGCGCAGTCCATCTCGATAAGAAAACGCCGTCGCCACGGCGATCATCGTCACCGGTAACAACATCGGCATCAAAAACACCGGTCTGCCCTTCAGTTTGGGAGAGACCAGTTTGGCCGTCGCGCTCGCTTCGCAAAAACGCTCGCCGGCCTCCTCGTGGGAACGTGGTCCTAGCCGACGCAAGGTTCGGAGTGGGCGACCCCATGCGCACCGGCACCGAGGAACGATTTGCTGAGCGCATCAGGATTTGGAGCACGCGCTTGCGCTCCGCCAAGGGCGACGTCATCGCAGTGCCCAAACGCAAGTTTACCATGATGCCGGTCCCCAATGATTTGCCAAACCAACCGGCCGCCGCTGGCATCCAAACTATTGTGAGAGAACGGTGGCTCGAAGTGTTCCGCATTGATTACCACAACGGGTGGCTGGTGGCCCTTTACATTTTGCTCGGGACCGTTTTCCTGATTGGGGTGCTACGCCCGCGAACCCGAAAACAATGGCGCGCAGCCGGTATGGCGCAGGCATGGGTCATCGCCCTCTACGCCGAAATGTACGGAACGCCGCTCACCATGTACGCGTTGGCCACAGCTACCGGTCAGATTGAGTTCGCACAACGGCATTTTTACGGCCATGCATGGGCGTATCTGTTCGGCTGGGGCGATACTGGCGCGATTGTGCTCACTGTTTTGGGACAGTTGATGATCGGCTGCGGAGCGACCCTCGCGCTGGTCGGTTGGCGGCAAATCTATCGGGGTCGCGGGCAACTCGTCACAACTGGTCTGTATCGCCGAATCCGGCATCCGCAGTACGCCGGATTCTTTCTCTTTTTGTTGGGCAGCATGATTAATTGGCCCACGTTGCCCACATTGCTGATGCTACCGGTTTTGCTGGTGGTGTACTACCGGCTAGCCCGTGCTGAAGAAACGGATGCGCTCGCACAATTCGGCGAAGCCTACCGACTCTATCAGCGCACTACCGGCATGTTCCTGCCGCGGGTGTTTGCCCGCTAAGGTATTCCCAAGCCTTCTGGTAACTGCGGTTGGTCAGGTAATGCCGCAACATGGCTGGTAGTTCGTCCCCCCGGCTCGCGACATACTCGTCCAAACGTCCCACCGCCTCCGCAACCCGAACAGCATCGCGTGACTGTGTCGCCGCCATCATCGTGGCCAAAAGCTCACGTAACTCATCGAAAGAGGAGGATTGAGGGTTCATTTGGTACCCGACGTGGTGCCGCCGTGAATGTCCCACAGCAACCAATCATCATCCGGTACGAACCGCTCCAGCTTATCATCCCATTTCTTGGGCAAGCGCTTATCAAGC
Organism: Verrucomicrobiia bacterium; assembly: GCA_025056465.1. Taxonomy (GTDB): domain Bacteria; phylum Verrucomicrobiota; class Verrucomicrobiia; order Palsa-1439; family Palsa-1439; genus JANWVU01. Next base: position 16,988 of record JANWVU010000013.1, read on the forward strand.
CGCTCCAGAAATGGTAATAGTGGCCGACGCGGTTTACGTCTCCGCTCGTGCTCGTCAATCGGGATATCGTGGTTCCACCCGAATTTTTTCCGATAGGCCGCGAATCCGAATCCGTCGAAAAAATTCTCCCCGCCCACCAATGGCATGTACCACAAACTCGGCACGCCGTCGGGGTTCTCCTTGATAGGAACCTCGCGCTCCAGTTGCTCCAACAACGCACGGCCCACCGGATCATTCCGCAAATGCTCCCGCAGCCGGTGCAATGTCGGAAACTCCACCGACGGACTCACGAATAGCACCGGCTTGTGTTGCAACGTCGCCATGATGATCTCGTGCGGTGTCCCAACGCTATAGATATTCGTCGGGCAATACGAAATCGTGAAATCGCTCGTATCCACCATCCGCAGATCAATGTGCAACGTCTCCCAAAACTGTCGCGCACACCACGCCCGCGCCTGCGCACCTCTCTTACCGGGCGCAAACGTCCAACGCTGCCGGATCCGATGCACGCTCTCTTCATCCTCGCGCCCATACTCGTGCAGACCGCGCACCGAGGGCTTGTACCAAGGGTCAAACACCGTCACACCAAACGCCCGCAAAAAATCACCCACTCGATTTCGCCAGCCCAATTTTTTCTCTGCGGCCCGCGACGCTACAAAATCCATCGGTCCCGACAAGTACACCCGCGCCCCCCTGAGCAAACCACTCATGCCCTGCATTATACCGGCAGCGCCCGGGCTGGCGAGGAATCTCTGGCATCCCAGCCGCCAATTCATTACACAATCCAACCCATGAATCCTTCCGCCGAACAAACTCCGGTCACGCCGCGTTCCGTGGACTACGCGCAGTGGTACCTCGATGTCATCAAACGCGCCGAGTTGGCCGAGCATTCCCCCGTGCGCGGCTGCATGGTCATCCGCCCTCATGGCTATGCCATCTGGGAAAAAATGCAGCGCGAACTCGACGACCGTTTCAAAGCCACCGGCCACGTCAACGCCTACTTCCCGATGTTCATCCCGCTGTCCTTCCTCGCCCGCGAAGAACAACACGCCGCCGGCTTCGCCAAAGAGTGCGCAGTGGTCACCCACTACCGACTCAAATCCCAAAACGGCGAAGTCGTCGTGGACCCCGATTCGAAACTCGAGGAACCCCTCGTCGTTCGCCCCACCAGCGAGACCATCATCTGGGCACAATACAAGAACTGGATTCAGAGCTACCGGGACTTGCCGCTACTGATCAACCAATGGGCCAACGTCGTCCGCTGGGAAATGCGCACGCGCCTGTTTTTGCGCACCACCGAATTTCTCTGGCAGGAAGGACACACCGCCCACGCCACCGCCGAGGAAGCCATCGAAGAAGCCCGCCGCATGCTCGACGTGTATGCCGACTTTGCCGAAAACGTCATGGCCGTTCCGGTCATCAAAGGCTGCAAAACACCCGGCGAACGCTTCGCTGGCGCCGTCGAGACCTACTGCATCGAAGGCATGATGCAAGACGGCAAAGCCCTGCAAATGGGCACCAGCCACTACCTCGGCCAAAACTTCGCCAAAAGTGCCGACGTCACTTTCCTCAACCGCCAGGGCCAACGCGAATATGTGTACGCAACCAGTTGGGGCGTCTCCACCCGCCTCATCGGCGCACTGATCATGACCCACAGCGACGACAACGGCTTGGTGCTCCCTCCCAAACTTGCCCCCATCCATGTCGTCATCGTACCCATCTTCAAAACCGACACCGAAAAATCCCGCACCCTCGAGGAAGCCGGTCGCGTCGCCGCCGAACTACGTGCTCAAGGACTGACCGTCAAACTCGACGACCGCGACGGCATCATGCCGGGCGCCAAATTCTACGAATGGGAAGCCAAAGGCGTCCCACTGCGAATTGAAATTGGCCCCAAAGACCTCGACCAAGGCAGCCTCTGCCTCGTCCGTCGCTTCCTCATCGAACAACCCGGCGAAAGCGCCGCGGACCAGCGCAAACGCCGCAAACAATTCCTCCCGCGCGCCGAAGCACTCGCCAGCGTCCGACCCCTCCTCGAAACCATGCAACGCGAACTACTCGAGCGTGCTCGCGCCCTCCGCGCCGCACGTTCCCGCATCATCAACTCCCTCGCCGAATTTGAAGAATTCTTCCGCGGCGACACACCCGGTTTCGCCTGGGTTCACTGGGCCGGTAGTCCCGAGCAAGAGGAAGAGTTCGGCAAACGCTTCGAAACCAGCATTCGCTGCATCCCCTTCCCCGACCAAATTCCCCCGGCAGCCCAAGGTCCCGGCACCTGCCTCCTTACCGGCCAACCCAGCTCCCAACGCGTCCTCATGGCCCGCGCCTACTAAACCCCAATCAGACTTTGTGGTCGCGCATGATGATCGACGTTGCTGCCTCTGCTCTATTGACTGCTGCGCAAGTTCGTGCCCAAAAGTTCTCACCACACCCATACAGTTGGCGGCTCGATGACTGCGTGCGGGTGCGAGGCCACCGGTGGTTCTCGCCCGGCGTTTCTTAGCCAGCGACCTGTTCCTCGCGTGGCAAAAATCTAATCAAGCTTAGCGGGCTGCAGCGTTCCCGCGTGGGCTTTTCGCCCCGCTTCCGTCTGCCGCGCGAATGCCCTCACCAGTTCGCACTCGGGTCGCCTGAGCCGCGCATGCTTCGAGGCAACGCGCCACCAATGCGGTCCAACCGGTTTGGTGACTGGCGCCGCACCCTCGCCCGTTGTCGCCGTTGAGATATTCGTAAAACAACACCAGCCGTCGCCAGTTGGGATCGCGGGCATATCGCGGGTCCTCACCGTGAATCGGCCGGTAGCCTTTCTCGTCCGGCAGGAAAGGCGCCGCGATTCTTTTCGCAAGATCCGTCGCCACCTCCTGCAACGTGCAATATCGTCCCGAGCCGGTGGGATACTCCACGGTAAACTGGTTGCCGTAGAAATGATGGTACCGTTCAAGAGCCTCAATCAGCAGATAGTTGATTGGCAACCACACCGGCCCGCGCCAGTTCGAGTTGCCACCAAACAAACGCGACCGACTCTCACCGGGTTCATACCCAACCCGGTAACGTTGTCCGTTCAGCTCCAATTCGTAGGGAGCGGTCTCATAAACTTTCGAGAGCGACCGGATTCCGTACGGCGACAAAAACTCGTTCTCATCTAACATCCGTCGCAGCACCCGCACAAGCCGCTCTCGCGACGGGATCGCCAACAGCCGGTAGCCCCCGCTGCGTCCCGGCGTGTTGTCTTCCATGTACGAGATGTGCCGCGCCAAATCTTTGCGGTTTTCCAAAAACCACCGCATCCGTTTGCAAAACCCCGGCAACCGCTCGATCAAATCCTCCTCCAACACCTCCACGGCAATCAACGGGATCAGCCCCACCAGCGATCGCAAGCGCATCGGCAGCGTCCGTCCGTTGATGAACAACTGGTCGTAGTAAAAACCGTCCTCCTCGTCCCACAGTCCCGTTCCGCCATGCGAGTTCATCGCGTCGGCGATCGCCACGAAATGTTCGAAAAACTTCGACGCCATGTCCTCCGTTGCCGGGTTGTCTCGCGCCAACTCCAACGCCATCGCCAACATCGTCCCGCAGAAAAACGCCATCCACGCCGTCGCATCCGCCTGCTCCAACCGACTGCCGCCGGGCAGCGGTTGCGAGCGGTCAAACACACCCACGTTATCTAGTCCCAGAAAACCGCCGCCAAAAATGTTTTTGCCCTCGGCATCCTTGCGGTTGACCCACCACGTGAAATTGATCACCAACTTCTGAAACGTGCGCGACAAAAACACCCGATCGCGTTGACCACGCTCGCCCGTCATTTTGTACACACGCCAGCACGCCCACGCATGCACCGGTGGGTTCACGTCGCCCAACGCAAACTCGTACGCCGGCAACTGACCATTCGGGTGCATGTACCACTCCCGCAAAAAAAGCACGAGCTGGTCCTTCGCAAATTGCGGGTCCACCCGCGCCATCGGGATCATGTGAAACGCCAAATCCCACGCCGCATACCATGGATACTCCCACTTGTCGGGGACCGACACTACGTCCCGATTGAACAAATGCACCCATTCGCGGTTCCGTCCCCGCCATCGATCGGCCGGTGGCGGTGGTTGGGCCGGGTCGCCCTCCAGCCAATCGCGCACGATGTAATGGTAAAACTGCCGCGACCAGAGCAACCCCGCGTATGCTTGTCGAGCGACGTTTCGCTCCTCCTCCGTCAGCCCGACCGGCCACTTCGCCGCATAAAATTCATCCGCCTCGCGTTTCCGAGCCGCAAAAATTTCATCCGCATCATCCAGTTTGGGCGATGGCGCGTCGGCGCCCGTTACCCACCGCACCCGCACCACCACCTCGCCACCCGGCGGGATCACAAATCGGTAATGCGCGGCTGCCTTCGTTCCAACGCGCCGCGGATTGGTGACAGCCTGCCGTCCCGCCACAAGAAACTCGTGAAACGCGTCCTTCACATACGGCGAAACATTTTCCACGCCGAAGAGCCGGCGAAAATTCGTTTCGTTTTCCGTGAACAACCAGACCGGATTTCCCTCCGCCACACATTGCGTGCGCCCCAAACTCACATGGTCGCCGACCACAACACCGGTATCCGTCAATCGCAACCGTGGTTTGATCCAACAGCCCTCATGCCGGCAGCCCCACGACCATGTGTTGCGGTACCAAAACGTCGGCAACACATGCACCGGAGCCGCCACCGGCCCACGATTCGTCACCGTGATCCGCGCCAGCACATCATCCGGAGCCGCTTTCGCGTACTCCACCACGACGTCAAAATACCGGTCGTCGTCGAACACCCCGGTATCCAGCAGCTCGAACTCCGGTTCGTCAAGCGACCGTCGCCGATTTTCCTCTACCAATTCCCGGTAGGGAAACTCCCTTTGCGGGTACTTGTACAACGCCTTCAGGTATGCCGACGTTGGCAACGCATCGAGATAGTAGTAACACTCTTTGACGTCCTCGCCGTGATTGCCCTCGCCGTTGGTCAGACCAAACAGCCGCTCCTTCAAAATCGGATCGCGCTCGTTCCACAACGCCACCGCAAAACAAAACCGACACTCCCGATCCGTCACTCCCAACAGCCCGTCCTCGCCCCAGCGATAGGCACGACTTCGCGCATGGTCGTGCGGGAAATAATTCCAGCAATCGCCGTCGGCCGAGTAATCCTCCCGCACGGTGGCCCACTGGCGCTCCGCGAGATACGGCCCCCACCGTTTCCAGTTGGCGAGCCGACGCGCATCCTCGGCCAACCGCAACTCTTCCGCCGTCAGCGGCGCGCGCTCAACGATTATTCCCGGTGCGCTGCTCAATCGGTACGTAGTGACGCAGGGTCGGACCGGTATAGACCTGACGCGGACGATAAATCCGCGAGTTTTGCTCGTCCATGATCTCCTTGTAGTTGGCGATCCACCCCGGCATCCGTCCTATCGCAAAAATCACCGTGAACATCTCCACCGGTATCCCAATCGCGCGCATGATGATGCCACTGTAGAAGTCCACGTTCGGATACAGTTTGCGCTCGATGAAATAGGGATCATGTAGCGCCGTCTCCTCCAACTTCTTCGCAATATCCAACAACGGATCGCTCACATTCAGCATGCGCAAAATCCGGTCGCACTGCTCCTTGATGATCTTGGCGCGCGGATCGTAGTTTTTGTACACGCGATGCCCAAACCCCATCAGCCGCCGTCCCGTTTTCTTATCCTTCACCGCCGCCAAAAACTTCGACCCGTCATCCCCGTCGCGCCGAATCTCCTCCAGCATCTGAATCACCGCCACATTCGCCCCACCGTGCAACGGCCCCCACAACGCGCACACCCCACCGGCGGCACAGGCAAACAGGTTGGCCCGGCTCGACGCAATCATGCGCACCGTCGAAGTGGAGCAATTCTGCTCGTGGTCCGCGTGCAACAGAAAAATCAAATCCAACGCCCGCACCACTTCCGGCTTCAAATCGTAATCTTGATACGGCTGCGAAAACATCATGTGCAAAAAGTTCGCCGTATACTTGTACACCGGCTTCGGATAAATGATCGGCAACCCGCGCGATTTCCGATACGCAAACGCCGCAATCGTCCGCACCTTCGACATCAATCGCGCACACTGCAAATCGAAGTGCTCGGGGTTGTACCCCTCCATCAAGCGCGGGTGGTAACAGCTCGCCGCGTTGATCATGGACGACAAAATCGCCATCGGATGCGCGTTGGGCGGGAACCCCTCAAAGTGGAACTTCATGTCCTCGTGCAACAGCTCGTTTTCGGTCAGCAAATCCGAAAACCGCCGCAACTCCGCGCTGGTCGGCAAATGTCCGTAAATCAGCAAATAGGCCGTCTCAATGAAGCCCGATTTCTCGGCCAACTCCTCGATTGGATACCCTCGATAGCGCAAGATGCCACGTTCCCCATCAATGAAGGTAATCTGGCTGACGCACGACCCCGTATTCGCGTATCCGTCATCGAGGGTGATGTAGCCGGTCTCTGCCCGCAGCCGCGAAATATCAATCGCCCGCTCCCCTTCCGTGCCCACCACCACGGGCAACTCATACACTTTCCCATCTAGCTCCAGTTTTGCCGTCTTCGCCATCACGACGTCTCCTGTGCGACCCACTTCTTTCTTACCGCCCTCGTCAACAAACGCAACTGTATTCACGCCATCACCTGCAACAACAACCCGCGCAAATACTCTGTCTCCTCGATCCCCAACGCCACCGGATGATCCCGCGCCTGTGTCAGTCGCTGCACCAACCGCACTGTGCGCCGCGCATCCGCTGCGGCATCCCGCACAATCGCCTCAAACAATGCCCACCCCACATGATGCGAACACGTAAACGTCGCCAACAACCCACCGGCCTCCAGCATCTTCAGCGCCCGCAAGTTGATCTCCTTATACCCCCGCACCGCTTCCCCCACCCGATCCTTCGTGCGCGTGAACGACGGCGGATCCAACACAATCAACTCATACCGCTTGCGCTCCTTATCCCACTGCTTCAACACATCGAACGCATTCGCACACACAAACTCCACACGACCCAACAACCCGTTGCGCTCCGCGTTGCGCCGCGCCCGCGCCACCGCCGACTCCGAAATTTCCACCAGCTCCACCGACTTCGCGCCCGCTGCCGCCGTCACCAAACCAAACCCGCCGTGATACGAAAAACAATCCAACACCCTCCGTCCCGCCGCCCACGCCGCAACGCACCGGTAGTTGTCTCGCTGATCCAAAAAAAACCCGGTCTTCTGGTCCTCCAACAAATCTACCTCCCACCTCAACCCCGCGCACTCAATCTCCACCGGCCCGTCCAACCGACCAGCCACCACGCCCTTTACCGGCTGCAACCCCTCCAACTCCCGCGTGTGCACGTCACTGCGCTCCACGATCGCGCGTGGACCAAACTCGCGCTCCAAAATCGCCAGCACCTCGCGCTTCCGTCGCTCCACCCCCAACGTCAGCGCCTGCATCACCAAACAATCCCCATACCGGTCCACAACCAGCCCCGGCACCAAATCACTCTCCCCGAACACCAGCCGGTAGCTTGTCACCTCTCCGCCGTACACCGCGAGCCGGTACGACTCCGCCGCGCGAATTCGTTCCCGCAACCAGGCCTCATCAAAATCCTCACCACCGCTCGTGTAGCGACGCACCACAATTTGCGACTGCCGATTCAACAACCCGCGTCCCAGCGGCCTGCCTTTCGCATCCCGCACCGCCACCGCATCGCCATCAGCCACCGTGCCGGTAATCTTCGCCACCTCACCGGCATACACCCACGCATGCCCCGCACGAAGTCGCCGCTCCTTTCCGGGTTTCAGGACCACCGTTGCCATGCTAGCCCACCGTATCAGACCCTACCGGCCTAGAACAACCTTCACTGCACTTCCCTGCCCTGATTCTGCACCCACTGCTCCACGCACCGCCGAATCTCCTCACGCACTCGGCGAAACGCTACCATCCGTTGCTCCTCACTGCCGGTCGCCTCGGCCGGATCATCAAAACTCCAGTGCACGGTCTGCTTCGCTCCTGGCAACACCGGACACGACTCCCGCGCGTGATCACACACCGTGATCACCACATCCAATGGTTGGCCCGCAAACTCCGTGATCGACTTCGACCGCTGCCGCGAAATATCCACCCCCACCTCCGCCATCGCGCGAATCGCCAGCGGATGCACAAACCCACTGGGTCGCGCCCCCGCGCTCAACGCTTCAAACCGATCGCCGGCCACATGCCGCAACCATCCCTCCGCCATCTGACTGCGACACGAATTGCCCGTGCACAAAAACAACACCCGCTTTCTCATGCCCGCACCTTATTGCTTCACCCCCCAACATCAAGCCTCCTCTCGACAACAAATTCCCACTCCCTCCGACGGAAGCGTCATCAGAACGGTTTGGTGCCTTCGTACTCGCATCGGCGAACCACAGACTTGCACCGAACTCGCTTCGCTGTACGCCCTTTACCTCATGCCCCGCTAACATGATTCTCGTTTATATGATGCCTGCGGCCGTTTCCGATCAGAAGTGCCGACCCTGCCGCGCAGCTTCCCCAATGCGAAACCCTGACCAAGCTTCAGCCAAACATTTGCGAGGCCATCGTGCTTGACTTGGAAACCCGGCGTGTGGGGCCGGTAGCCAAGCTAGACGTGTCATTCCTCGAAGTGACCGCGTAGGAACTATTCCGCCAAGAAAATTTGCCGGTCGCATTGGCGGCAAAGCTTACGACTCAAGTGCACCAAGGTAGCCACCACAATTAGGGCAAGGCGGGTCAACGAGCGTTGTTCGGCGTCCCATTCACCCTGAACGTTCTCTGTAGCCCATATCTAACCCGGTATGTTTAAATCTCGCTGTAACGGACCGAAGACTGACCCCAAATCAAGCTGGTGATGGGTTCTTCAAGTCAGAACTCAGGGGTACGCACCCCCCGCCATGCTCGCCTTTCCGGAGTCCAGCTCACGAACGCGCTCTACGTCCGAACAAATTCCTAAACCCAAAATTTGCTGAAGGCCTTACTCGAGCAAGTTGCTGAAAGGAACTAGCTAGACGTCGCTTTTGTGGCTGCTAAACGTCTAAATCAAGAATTTTTCTGACAAAAGCGATCCGGGCGTAAAAAGCTCGACTTGTGCTGCCATGTCCCGGACCTTTTGTTCGCGGCTGAACGAGAACACCCATTGCCCCCGTCAGGGCCTCGAAGCCTCTTTCTCTAATTGTCTCTCGAACTTCCTCATAATCAGCCCGCACTTGTTTGTAAATGTCCTCCTTGCCCAAGTCGAAGGTGGCTACCTTGATCAGCAACGAGCGCTCCTCCAAGGCCGATTCGAACAATCGCGCGCATACAACCGCTTTTTGTAACTTTGCTAGAAGATGACTCTCCTCAAAGGGCTTTTGCAGTACATTCACTGGATCAATCATGGTGATAGCCATTGTTTCTTTCACAGCAATTTTCCCTGTTTTGAGCCTCCTCAGAGGGACAACTTTCAGCTCCCATGAGCCGAAGTTAGGGGACTGAGCTGAGTTTATTGGCAGCCCGAGGTAGCGTTCTAAAACATGACCTGCCCACCCCTTATTTTTTTTGTTTCCCCTCCAAACGGTCACACCATACTCGTCTGCTAGCTTTCTCAGGTCCTGGCCTTCGAGTTGCTTTAGTTTTCTGACTGCTTCGTCTCTGTCCATGGAACTTACCGCCCGCTTAGCGCCATAAGTTAGGGGGATACATGAGTTCTTGTCGGATGCGTTCTCTTGCCAGGGCTACGTAGCCACGATCGATTTCCACCCCGACACATCTGCGGTTTTGTCGGATGCACGCCACGGCGGTCGTACCGGCGCCCATGAACGGGTCGAGCACCAAATCGCCGGGATGCGTGGACGCGAGTAGACAGCGTTCGACCAGCGCGACCGGTTTTTGCGTCGGATGCTTGCCGAAAATTTTCTCGGCCTTACCGGGCGCAGGAATCGTCCACACCGTTTTCATCTGCTTGCCCGTGACGGCTTTCATCGCCGCGTAGTTGAACACATGCCGACTCTTGGCGTTCTTGGCCGCCCAAATTACGGTCTCCGTGGAATGCGTGAAATACCGGCAGGACAGGTTCGGCGGTGGATTTGGTTTTTCCCACGCGATGTCGTTGAGAATCTTGAAGCCGAGTTGTTGCATCGCAAAACCCACGCTGAAAATCACGTGATGCGTGCCGGTCACCCAGATCGTGCCGTTGGGTTTGAGCACGCGCTGGCATCGCTCCAACCACGCGCGATTGAAGTTGTGGTTTTCCTCCGCCCCACGGCTTCTGTCCCAATCGCCCTTGTCCACCTTGACCATCCGGCCTGCGTAACAGGTGATGCCGCCGTTCGAGAGAAAGTACGGCGGGTCGGCAAAAATCATGTCGAAACAACCATCAGGATATTTCGCGGCAATCGCGTCGAGCACTTCGAGGCAATCGCCCTGATAAAGGAAGATTCCGTGAGCGTCGTCTCGATAGACGCAGTTGAGCGGCACCAGCGCGCTTTCACCCAGGCTGATCCCTTCGAGGGGATCGACCGCGCCAAGTCGTTCCGGTGGTTCGGGATACCGGAGAGGCTTCGACCGCCGCGCCGATTGGCTTTTTCGCACCACGGCGCGGATCGATCACTTTCCGGCAAAAATGATCAAGATCCTTTCATCCAAGTCACGTTGTTGGAGCTTAAAAGCCAAGGGCCAGGTTGGCGAGACCGTCCCTACCGTAATTCCGTCACGCCGCCCATGTACGAGTGGAGCGGAGCCGGTAGGGTAACCGAGCCATCGGGTTGCTGGTACGTCTCCAACAACGCGACGTACAACCGCGCCAACGCCGTGCCACTGCCGTTGAGCATGTGGACATACCGGTTTTTGCCATCACTGTCCTTGAACCGAATGTTGGCGCGCCGCGCTTGAAAATCTTCGCAGTTGGAACAGCTCGACACTTCGAGATACCGCTGTTGTCCCGGCGCCCAAACTTCAATGTCGTACGTTTTGGCGCTGGCAAACCCCATGTCGCCCGTGCACAGCAACACGACCCGGTAATGTAGTCCCAGCAACTGCAACACGCGCTCGGCGTTGGCGACCATTTTCTCCAGCTCCTCGTAGCTGGTTTCCGGTCGGGTGAACTTGACCAGCTCCACCTTATCGAATTGATGCACGCGGATCATCCCGCGTGTTTCCTTACCGGCCGCACCCGCTTCCCGCCGAAAACACGGTGTGTACGCGCAATAGTATCGGGGCAATTCCTCCGCGCGGAAAATTTCATCGCGATGCATGTTACACACCGGCACCTCCGCTGTGGGCGCCAGATACAGCTCGTCATCGCGCAGCCGGTACATGTCCTCCTCAAACTTGGGCAACTGCCCCGTGCCAATCATCGCGGCGCGGTTGATCAGAAAAGGCGGGAACACTTCCGTGTAGCCATGCTCGCGCGTGTGCAGATCGAGCAACCAGTTGATCAACGCCCGTTCCAGTCGCGCACCCAAGCCCCGATACAGAATGAATCCGCTGCCGGCAATTTTGCTGGCGCGCGGAAAATCCAAAATCCCCAACCGCTCGCCCAGTTCCCAGTGTGGTTTGGGTTCAAACGAGAATGGTCGCGGCTCGCCCCAGCGGCGTACTTCCACATTATCTCCGGCATCTCGCCCAACCGGCACCGATTCGTGGGGTGTGTTCGGGATGACCAGCAACGCGTGCTCTAATTGCGCCTCCAACTGCGCCACCTCAGCGTCCAACGCCGCAATCCGGTCGCTCACCTCCTTCATACCGGCCATCAACCCGCTCACGTCCTCGCCGCGCGCCTTGGCTTGACCGATTTGTTTGCTGACCTGATTGCGCTGAGACTTGAGTTGCTCGACTTCCTGCAATCGCTGCCGGCGCTGTTGATCCAGCGCCAGCACCCCGGCAATCGCCGCTTCATCTCCGCGCCCGCGCGTGGCCAGACGTTGCTGCACCGCCGCCGCATTTTCGCGAATCGCTCGAATATCCAACATGGCGGCGCATCTTACGGGGCCACCGGGTACCGAGCAAGCTCCCCGGTCGCGTGGCGGCGTTGCCTTTCCATCGGCGCAGGTTTCTGCTTACCTCAGCCGCATGAAACGCGGTCTCGGCAAATTGATGGCGATTCTCGGACTGGTGACACACCCAACGACGAACGCCGCGCCACCGCCGGACATCTCCACCGCTGCCGCGCAGGCGGCCATCGACCGAGTACGTCCCGCCGTGGTACGCCTCGAAGTGGTGACCACCGAATATCGCGACGGACGCGAGATCAAAAACGAAGGTGCCGGCAGTGGATTTCTCATCCGCACCAATGGTTATTTGATCACGAACCATCACGTGGCGGGGCGCGCGCGCCGTGCCGTGTGCATCTTCGCCAACAACGAGCAACTCGATGCGACGGTGGTCGGCACCGATCCGTTGACCGACATCACCGTGTTGCGCGTGAACGCACCCGACGCTCGCGTGTTCCCCACCTGCGACTGGGGCGATTCCGACGCCGTGCGCGTGGGCGAGCCGGTGTTGGCCGTCGGCAGTCCCCTCGCGTTGTCCCAATCGGCCACGCGCGGCATCATCAGCAACACACGGATGGTCATGCCGAACTTGTTGCGACGGTTTGGAGAGCTGACGATTGAGGGCGAGGAGGTTGGTTCGCTGGTGCGGTGGATCGCGCACGACGCGCCCATCTACCCCGGCAACTCCGGTGGGCCACTCGTCAACCTTCGGGGGGAAGTTATCGGCGTCAACGAAATCAGTCTCGGACTCGGCGGC
>JANWVU010000140.1:0-2605 GCA_025056465.1 Verrucomicrobiia bacterium
GTACAGTTTGTTGATGGAAAGCGAGGCTTACCGTCCGTTCCGCAACGCCCAACTGATCGAGGAGCAAGAGATGCGCTTGTATGATGCGTTGAAACAGCGCTTGCAACAGGAATCGGTCACGGTGGAACTGCCGCGAAGCCCCGTGGAGGTTGTAGAACGAGCCGAGCCGTCCCTCATCCCGTTCAGGCCCCGTGTGCAACTCAACTTGGTCCTCGGGGGAATCGCCGGGCTGGTGCTGGGAGTGAGCATGGCTTTCCTCTTGGAGTTTCTGGACACCAGTATCAAAAAAGTGGAAGACATCGAACAATATCTGGGATTACCGGTACTTGGGATTATTCCGGAACGAGCGGGCTCCCTCGTTCGTGGTGATGCTTCCGCACAACATTTAGAGGCGTATCGGATGCTGCGGACGAATCTGGAGTTTGCGCGCGGCGACGGCGAGATCAACTCCATCTGCGTGCTCAGTGCGGCTCCCGGCGAGGGCAAGTCGTTCACCATCGCCAATCTCGCCGTGGTCTGCGCGCAACACGGCGCGCGCGTGCTGGTGGTGGATTGCGATTTGCGACAGCCGCGGCAACATGAGCTGTTCTCGATTTCCAACAATAGTGGACTCGCCGATTACCTGGTGGGGTTGCGCACGCAGGACGAAGTGACGTTGCCCAGCGGGATTCCCAATCTGGCGGTGATGCCCGCCGGCTCGGGAGCACAGGCTAAGCCGGCGCTGGCCATGCTCAGCTCGCAGCGCATGGTTGACCTCATCGATTCCTTGCGTCGCCAATACGACATTGTGTTGTACGACACCCCACCGGTGCTCGGGGTTAGTGACGCCGCCAGCCTTGCGCATGACGTCGGGGCGGCTGTGTTGGTGATTCAACATCGGCGGTACCCGCGCGACATGGTGCGCCGTGCGCTGCAAATCGTTCAGCATGCCGGCGGAAAAATGCTTGGCGTCGTCGTCAACAACGTCCAGCTCGAGCAAGCCGGCGCGTACTTCTATTATCATCAAGGATACGAACCGTACTTCAAAGCGCCCGAATTACGCGCCGCGGAAAAACCCGCGGCCCAACCGATTGCTGCCGCCGCAACGAAGCGAAGCGATGAAATCGAACTCTCCGAAAAATCCTAGATTGACCTGTGGGATTTGCATCTTGTGGGTGGCTTTGGGTTTGGCCTTGAGCGGGTGCGCCAGTACGCCAAGCTCCCCGCCTGCTGAATGGACGGAGACAGCCGCGGCCACCGAAAACCGCCTTCGGGTGGGCGATGAACTGATCATCCGCATCGCCACCGGCGGGCGTACGCAACAGAACCTTACGCCCCAAGAGCAAGTCCCCGTTGTAGTGGACGAGAACGGCGAGGTCTCGCTGCCGCTCATCGGGCGCGTGCAGGCTGCCGGGTTGACCCCGGGTGAATTGGCAGAGCGGATCGAAGCGCATTATGTGCCCCGATACTACGTGCGCTGCAGCGTGTCCGTACAGGTGCAGGCGCGGTTCTTTTATGTTGGCGGCGAAGTGCGGGCGCCTGGCCGTTACCCGTGGAGCGAGGACATGACGCTGTTGAAGGCCATCAACACCGCCGCGTCATTCACTGACTATGCGAATCGTCGTCGCGTCGAAATCATTCGCGGCAAAGAGAAGCGACCGGTGGATGTGGAGGCGATTCGCCGTAACCCAGCACTCGATGTGCCCATTCGTCCCGGCGACTCGATTTGGGTGCCGCGCAGTGTGTTTTAGTCGCGCGCGGATTTCGACGGTACGAGGAACCTGGCGGCAGAGCCGCAACCCGATTCGCTTGGTGTGAGCACTACGGAGCGGCAGTCAACCCCTCGACGGCGACGGCGAGCCGAAGCCGCGCAGCCGGTGTTGGCGCGGGTGTTGCAACATTTTTCCTCGCTGCTGGTACTGATCGTGGTGTTAGCCGTGCCCTTGTGCCCGTTCGTTGGAGATTGGCTTGAAGCAGTGACCTGGGGTATCGTGTGGTTGGCTGGGGTGTGCTGGGCGGGTCGGTGGATTTTGCTGCGACGGGTCGAACTATTCCATCATCCTCTGAACGGACTGGTGCTCTTGGCGGTGGCGGTCATCGCCATCCGCTATGGGTTCACTGAGGTGGAATCCGCCGCACGCCCCGGTCTATTGCGTGCGTTGTCGGCGGGACTGTTGTTTTTCATCGTTTTGCAAAACCACGATCACCGAGGACGGTTGCCGGTGTTGATGGCGGTGATGACGTTCAGTTCGTTGACATTGCTGGTGGTCGCCGGTTGGCGTTGGTGGGCGAGTGCTAATCTGGAGCCGAGCCTGTGGCGCACGCTTGTGATCGCCCCGATGGAGATGCCGGCGGCGGAGGAGGTTGCCGGCGTGTTGATGCTGACTGCCTCATTGTTGGCCGCCCATTTTTTCTTCTCGCGCTGGCCTCCGTGGGCGCGAGTGATTGCCATCGTGTTGATTGCGCTGGTGCTCGGCGCGTTTGTGTTGCTGCGGTCAGTCGGGGTGTGGTTGGGCACCGTCGCGGCGGCGACAGTCTTAGCGCACTATCTGATGAAACGCCGCACCACTCGTGTGCGTTGGGTGGTTACGGGCGCGGTCGTTTGGGTGGCGCTGGTGGCGGCAGC
>JANWVU010000140.1:2615-5491 GCA_025056465.1 Verrucomicrobiia bacterium
CTGTTGAAGGCCATCAACACCGCCGCGTCATTCACTGACTATGCGAATCGTCGTCGCGTCGAAATCATTCGCGGCAAGGAGAAACGACCGGTGGACGTGGAGGAGATTCGCCGTAATCCGGCGCTTGATGTGCCCATTCGTCCCGGCGACTCGATTTGGGTGCCGCGCAGCGTGTTTTAACCCCGCGCGGAGTCTGCCGAAACAACGAATCTGCCAGCGGGGCCGCAACGCGATTTTTTTGTTGTGAGCACCTCAGAGCGGCAGTCAACACCTCGACGACGGCGACGAACCGAAACTTCACAGCCGGCGTTGGGGCGTCTGCTGCAACATCTCTCTACCCTGCTTGTGCTGGCAGTGGTGTTGGCAGCGCCCATGACACCTCTGGTGGGCGAGTGGCTCGAAGCGGCGATGTGGGGTGTTGTTTGGCTGGCCGGACTCTGCTGGGCAGGCCGGTGGGTTTTGCTGCGACGAGTCGAGTTGCTTCATCATCCGCTCAACGGATTGGTGCTGTTGGCCGTGGTGGTCATCGCCATCCGGTATGGATTCACTGAGGTGGAATCCGCCGCACGCCCCGGTTTATTGCGTGCGTTATCGGCGGGGCTGTTGTTTTTCATCGTTCTGCAAAACCACGATCATCGAGGACGGTTGCCGGTGTTAATGGCGGTGATGACGCTCAGTTCGTTGATCCTGTTGGTGGTCGCCGGTTGGCGTTGGTGGGCCAGTGCCAATCTGGAGCCGAACCTGTGGCGCACGCTTGTGATCGCCCCGACGGAAAAGCCAGCGGCGGAGGAGGTTGCCGGCGTGTTGATGCTGACCGCCTCATTGTTGGCCGCCCATTTTTTCTTCTCGCGCTGGCCTCCCTGGGCCCGAGTGATTGCCATCGTGTTGATTGTGCTGGTGCTCGGAGCGTTTGTGTTGCTGCGGTCGGTCGGAGTGTGGTTGGGCACCGTCGCTGCGGCAACACTCTTGGCGCACTACCTGATGAAACGCCGCACCACTCGTGTGCGTTGGGTGGTTACGGGCGCGGTCGTTTGGGTGGCGCTGGTGGCGGCAGCAATTTGGTTTTTGCCGCCAGTCGAAACCGTCCAGCCCCAACCGGTCCAATCGGCGGTGTGGCGTGACGCGGCAAAAACTGTCCGCGGTCATATGTGGAATGGTGTGGGCGGAGGAATGTTTGAGTGGAGATACCCACAAGTACGTGAGCTAATGCGTGACGCGGTTCCACTGCGAAATGATTACTTGGAGCTTTTTATCGCGTATGGCGCGTCGGGGACGGCGGCGGTTTTGTTGCTGATTGTTGGTGTGTGGCGCGCGGCCAACCAAATCGTCATCGCTCGTGCCACTCGTTATTCGGCCGACACTCCATCAAATCGCTATGCTTTCCCAATCGGCACGATGGCTGCCCTGGCGGCAACAATCGTCATGTCAGCTCTTGAAAGTCCCTTTCAGACACCGGCACTGCTACTGTGGTGGGCCGTGGTGGGAGCGGAAACATTACTTTGCGCGGTGCATCCCCACGGACTTCCGGGGAGTGTCACGGAGGAGCCGGGCGGACGGCAGATTGTTTGGTTGCAGGGTATGGCCAAATGGGTAGGCGTCGGGTTTCTCCTCGTCGCCTTGGGATTTGCGGGGTGGTTATGGCGGCAGACAACACCGGCACAAATCTCGTTGGCTATCGCCAAGGCGCAGCACCGTGCACTTGCATGGGATGAGGCAGAGAACTGGTACCAACGAGCCGCGCTGTTTGATCCCGGTAACTTTCGAGTGGCGCTCGCCCTAGGGGATTTTTACGCGGCACTTGCCGCTTGGCGGCCCGGCGAACAAAACCAACATTTGGAGTCTGCGCTCCGTTGGTATGCACAGGCGACGCAACTCAACCCGTATCTGGCAGACGCTCACGCTCAAATGGGACGCCTTTACGACTTACGCGCAGGCCCCGAGTTGGCGCGGAAACACTTGAACCGAGCCTTGGAACTGGACCCTCGCAACGCCCGCTACCATACCCTGCTGGGGCAGCATTTCGCGCGTTGGGGCGACCTCGAGTCGGCGCGCCATCATTACCGGGAGGCTCTGGAATCTGATCCCAGCAATTCCACCGCCTCTGTTGAATTGGCTGAGCTGATTCGCGTAGACGCACCTAAAAAATCCGCTGTAGAGGAAAACCAGTCTGCGCCCACGAGGTGACCCGGCCTGCTTGCCACTTTGGTGCATGCAGTTGCTCATGTGAGCGCCTCCCGTAGCTGTTATTTGACGAAATCAACCTTATTTGCCATTTTCCCGCCGCCCCGTTGGAGAGGAGGACGATGCTCGACGTTGAAATTCTGGCACGGCTGCAATTCGCGCTCACCGTAATGTTTCATTATTTGTTTCCGCCAACCACTATCGGCTTGGGCGGGATGATGGTGGTGA
The DNA here is from genome assembly GCA_025056465.1 of Verrucomicrobiia bacterium. GTDB lineage: Bacteria > Verrucomicrobiota > Verrucomicrobiia > Palsa-1439 > Palsa-1439 > JANWVU01. Next base: position 5,025 of record JANWVU010000140.1, read on the forward strand.
TGGAGGCGCTGTATCTCAAAACACGCAACCCGGTCTACGAGGTGGCAGCGAAGTTTTGGACCAAAATCTTCGCGCTGAACTTCGCGTTGGGTGTCGCGTCCGGTATTGTGATGGAGTTTCAGTTCGGCACCAACTGGGCAACCTACTCGCGGTTTGTCGGCGATGTGTTTGGTTCCGCTCTGGCAGCGGAGGGCATCTTTGCGTTTTTCCTCGAGTCGGGGTTTCTCGCCGTGCTCGTGTTTGGATGGGACAAGGTTTCGCCACGAATGCATTTCTTCTCGACGTGCATGGTGGCGCTGGGGGCGATTTTCTCTTCCATTTGGATCGTCGTGGCCAACTCCTGGCAACAAACTCCTGCCGGCTTCCACATCGTGGGTGAGGGTCTGGCAGCCCGAGCAGAAATTACCGACTTTTGGGCGATGGTTTTCAACCCGTCCTCCATCCATCGTTTGGTGTACGTGTGGATT
>JANWVU010000141.1 GCA_025056465.1 Verrucomicrobiia bacterium
AGGTGCCACGGGATTTTCCCGTTCAGGCCAATGGTGCGGTCGCGCGCGAGCGCGGCAATAAGAACGATTTTCACACCGCCACTTTGAATTTGATTTTGGGATGCGGGTTGTAGCCCTCGAGACGGAAATCCTCGAACCGAAGTTCGTTGAACGGCTTGCGGGCGATGTGCAAGCGCGGCAACGGTCGCGGCTCGCGTTGGAGTTGTTCGAGCAGACCGGGCACGTGGTCGTACTCGGCCATTGAGCCATCGGGTTTGCGTGTGTAGATGTGCGCGTCCACAATGGTGTGGCTGAACCAACCGAGTTCCAAGCCGACTTCTTGTGCAATCATTTGGGTAAGGGTGGCATAGCAGGCGAGATTGAAGGGCACGCCGAGTGCAATATCGCCGCTGCGTTGGGTGAGATGGCAATTCAGTCGGTTGCCCTGCACGTTGAAGACAAAGGTGTAATGGCAGGGCGGCAGCCGGCTGGTCTGCGCGTTGCCGGGCTCCCACGCGGTCACAACGAGGCGACGGCTGGTTGGGTCTTTTTTGAGGGTGTCGATGACGAATTGGATTTGGTCCACTTCACGCACCTGCCATTGACCATTGGCATCGCGGTACGGGCTGGGGAACCGTCGCCAGTACCGGCCGTATGCGGTGTCGAGGTTGCCGTCTTCATCGGCCCACGCATCCCAGATTTTAGTGTAACGGCGCAGGTTGCGGATGTGGTCTTCGCCGGAGAGGTACCAGAGCAACTCGCGCAGCATGGCCTCCCAGTTCATCTCCTTGGTGGTCAGCAACGGATACCCTTGCGCGAGATCCACCTGATAATGTGCGCCAAAGTAGGAAATCGTGTCCACGCCGGTACGATTTGGTTTGCGCTGGCCCTTCTCGAGAACGAGCCGCACCAAGTCGTGATATTCTTTCATCGCGGCTATTGTCTAGTGAGCCGCCCAGAAAAATCCAGTTTGAATCAGCCCGAACCGGTTGCTTTCTTGTTGGAAGCGGGTCGCTCGACAGATTTCTCGGTGGCGGTGGGAAAAAACAAGGTTTGTGTTTTGATTTCTTCCAAAGCCGGTGCGGGTGCGGGCGCAGATTTTTGCGGCGTGCGTTCGCGGCCGAACAAGATGGTGCGGATGGTCTTCAGCACGATCAGCAAGTCCAAGATGAACGACATGTTTTTGATGTAGTAGAGGTCGTATTGGAGCTTGCGGCGCGACTCCTCAATGCTGGCCGCGTACGGATACATTACCTGCGCCCAGCCCGTCACGCCCGGTGCCACGAGCAATCGCTCGGAGTAGAACGGAATTTTTTCGGAGAGCTTTTTGACGAAAACAGGTCGCTCCGGCCGGGGGCCTACCAAGCTCATCTCGCCTTTCAACACGTTCCACAACTGCGGGAGTTCGTCTATGCGAAACTTCCGCAGCCATTTGCCCAACCACGTAATCCGCGGATCGTCATCCGTGGCCCAAACCGGTCCCGTGTGATTCTCGGCATCCTCGCGCATCGTGCGAAACTTGATCAACATGAATGGCTGACTGTCTCGTCCAAGCCGTTCTTGTCGGTACAACACCGGCCCCGGTGATGTGAGTTTGATCAACACTGCCGTCACCGCCATGATCGGCGCCGTGATCACCAAGCCCAACAACGCCACCACGACATCCACGACACGCTTCAGGCGGCGGATGTGAAACCGCGAGCTGTTCATGGAGGCGAGGAACAACCACTCATCATTGATGTGGTCGATCGGGATTTCGTAGGCCAGCTCCTCGTACAAACCCACAAAGTCCACCAATGCGATCCCCCGGTAGCGGAACTGGCGCAACCGACGCAACAATACCGGCTCGAAATCCGCCGTGGTCGCCAAGATTAACCGATCAATTCCATAGAGATTGACGAACTTTTCCAACGAGTCGAGGGTACCGAGCACCGGATAATCACCCACAAAACGTCCCACCTGCTCGCGGTCTGCGCCCACAAGAATGATGCCCAAGACCTTGATCCCCGCGTGGGGGTGACCTTGCACCAGTTCGATGACCTTGCGCGCCTCGGCCGCCGTGCCGATAACCAGACAACGTTGCGCCATGAATCCGTGCGACGTGGCCACGATGAACAACGTGCGGTTGAGCAGGACGCTGCCAAGTGTGAAGGCCAGCGCGCCAAAAAAGATCCCGCGCCCGATCACGATTTCTTGGAACGCGAAAACGTAGAACAGACCCGTCACCACCAACCCCGCCAGCAGCACCGCCAATAGTGCCGATGCCGTAGTGCGCGTCAAACTCAGCAGCCGGTCGGTCTCGTACAATCCACAGATGTAAAACGCGATCAACAACGCCACCCAAACGGTGACGGCGGCGAGCGCATGCTTCTCGATGTACTCAACGCCCTCCGCCCATCCCAAGCGCAGGAAAATCGCGGCCCAAATCGCGATGAACACCGCGCAGGAATCGAGCAAAAAGAGCAACAGCGTCTTTCGCGAGATTCGACTGGCGGAAGAGAAAAGCATCGAATGATTACCCCGTCCCTGCCGTTCTTGCCCCTGTCAAAAGGCAAGAAAATCTAAGCGGGAACAGCCTTGTGCGCAAGCAAGAATCCGGTGGCTTTGAGCCGCTGTGGACGCGGTTGTAAGGCGTCAGGCGGAGCGGCCGGCGACGCCCTTGGTGGCGCAGGTAATGGCGCGGGCTTTTTCTTTGGGGCGCAGGGCGCGCACGGCGGCCCCGGCACGCCACATTTCACTATCTCGGATGGCGGCTAGCTCGCGCGCGAGTTGTTGCTGGTAGTCTTTCCGACCACAAGCACGAATTACCCGCTCGGCTTCCTTGCCAGAGGCGACCGCCCGGTAAAGTTGCTCGAATAGGGGCTGGACCGCCTTTTTGAACCGTGGCTTCCAATCCAGTGCGCCACGCTGGGCAGTGGCACTGCAGTTGGCGTACATCCAGTCCATGCCTTTTTCGTCCACGAGTCGAATCAGGCTTTGGGTTAGTTCCTCCACGGTTTCATTGAACGCTTCGCTGGGCGAGTGGCCGTGGCGTCGCAACGTTTCGTACTGAGCCTCCATCACACCGGCCAAGCAACCCATCAACACACCGCGCTCGCCGGTTAGGTCGCTAAATACTTCACGTTGGAACGTGGTCGGGAACAAGTAACCCGAGCCGATGCCGATGCCCATGGCGATACAACGTTCGCGCGCGCGCCCGGTATGATCTTGCTCGATCGCGAAACTGGAGTTGATACCGGCACCCGAGAGAAAGTTCCGTCGAACCGAAAGACCCGAACCTTTTGGGGCGACCATGATCACATCCACGTTCGGCGGCGGCACCACCCCGGTGAGCTTTTGATACACAATCGAAAAGCCGTGCGAGAAATACAATGCCGCGCCGGGTTGGAGACATGGTTTGACGGTCGGCCATTGTTCGCGTTGTGCAGCATCCGATAACAGATAGGCGACAATGGTGCCGCGGGTGACCGCTTCGGAGATAGGAAACAAAGACTTACCGGGTTTGAACCCATCTGCTTTGGCGCGTTTCCAACTGGTGCCGTCCGGACGAACGCCCACGATCACGTTGAACCCGTTATCACGTAGATTCAGTGCTTGGGCGGGGCCCTGTGAACCGTAGCCGATCACGGCGATGACTTCGTCGCGCAACACCTGCCGCGCTTTCTTCAGCGGGAACTCCTGACGTGTGACAACTTCTTCGACGACACCACCGAAATCAATTTTGGCCATGGCGATTGATCCTTACTTAAGGGTTTGGGGCGGCGGATTACTTGCGCGGCATGGCAACTTTGCCGGTACGGGTCAGTTCGCGGATTCCAAACGGCTCCATCAATCCCAAGAATGCGTTGATTTTGCTCTCGTCGCCAGTGATTTCCACCGTGAGGCTCTTATGACCCACATCCACGATTTTCGCGCGAAAAATGTCGCAAATTTGCATGATTTCCGAGCGTGTTTTGCTGTCCGCTCCCACCTTCACCAGCACCAACTCACGGTCCACGTACTCCCCGTCGCGGAAATCCTGGATTTTGACGACGTCAACGAGTTTATCGAGTTGCTTGATGATTTGTTCCAGCGTGGCGTCGTCGCCTTTTACGACGATGGTCATGCGCGACAATGTGGGGTCCTGCGTCGGCGCAACGTTCAACGTATCGATGTTGAACCCGCGCCCGCTGAACAAGCCCGACACGCGCGTCAGCACGCCAAACTTGTTTTCGACCAGTACCGACAGGGTATGCCTCATAAAGCGCGGCGTTTATAGGTCAAAGCCCACCCCCAATCAACCCCTGAGTTCGCATGGCTCACCACACATCACCCAACCGCGTGCGACGCGGTTGGCGTTGTTGGTGGCGGAGAGTCCGGTCGAGATCGTGCAGCGTGCGCGCGACTTCGTCCGCGAACCACTCGCACGAGTAGGCGTCGGCACCGAGACTCTCCACGGTGCGGCGCTCGGCGTGGTCATCGGTGATCACGATGACCCGGTAGCGCGGCGTGAGCAGGCTCACGAGTCGCTCGATAACGTCATCGGCGGTGCGACCGGCTTCGGAATACAGCACTTCGATGCCCTGCCACAACACCGGCGCCGTTTCCGGCTGGTGACGCGCGGCGTACCCGTCGAAGACAATTGTGAGTTTGTCGCCGGTATGGTCGGCATAACGGGCCAACACGCCGATCAACTCATCGCGTTTCTGCACAAACGTGCGGGCGCGTTGTCGGCGCGTTTGAAACGCCGGCCACGCATGCAACACGCTGTACCCGTCCACCAGCACCCATCGAGGGGTCATAACACCAACATAGGAAAACGAACGCGCCGACTCGAATTGTTTTCGTGCCGGTAGTCTTGGTTGCCGGGTGGTTTTTCCTGAGCCAGAGCAAATCCTGCCGCTGAGCTGGCGGATGCGACACTCGGCAGGACAACGCGATGAATCAGGGGGCTTTGCGGAGGATGAGGGTAACGGGGGTGCCGGTGGGCGGGACGCGATCAGTGAAGACTTCGAAGCCGAGGTCGTCGCCTTGGTATGGGATGCCGAAATTGCCGATGACGTTGATGGGGATGGCGGGGTTCCACCACAGCGCGATGTGGGCTTCTTCGGCGTCGGCTTGGAAGATCGTGTTGCCGTCGAGGCCGCGGTTGAAGAACGAGCCATTGAAGACCCACTCAAGCCGGTCGGGCGCCTTACCGGTTTTGCGGTCGCGCAACCAGTGTTCGACCGGCACCCGGTGGGTTTGGTCACCGGCCTGCCATTGCACTTCGAGGCGCAGCCGGCTGCCTTTGTCAAATTGCGGTTGGAAGGACGTGGGCATGCCAGCGGCGGGGTCGTGACCGGGTTCGCAACCGATGAGCAGCAGGGCGAATTGCAGGGCGGATGGTTTGGCGATGAGGGTGAGCAAACTTTCGTATTCGCGTCCACGCGGTTCAACGGAGATGAATTCCAGAATGCCCTCGCGCAATGCGACCGCGCCGTCGGCTTCGATGTAGGGCGGGTCCGCCGGTATGATCCGCAAGCCGGTCA
>JANWVU010000142.1 GCA_025056465.1 Verrucomicrobiia bacterium
CGGTAATTCCGTTCTGCTCAAGCCCGGTCGCGGTGGGCAACCGGCCGCCGAGGCATGGGCGCAACTGTTGTATGATGCCGGTTTGCCTGCCGACCGGCTGCGCGTACTGGATGAGTCGGTGGAGACGGCGCGACTCGGGGCGGATTTGGTGGTGTTTACCGGCTCGGCGGAGACAGGACGGCGGGTGTTGTCGGAGCTAGCTGATGATCTCACCCCGGCCATCATGGAGCTTTCCGGTCACGACGCCGTGTTTGTACGTGCGGATGCGGATGTGGATTTGGTCGTGCGTGCGTTGGTGTTTGGTGCGCAGTTGGGCGGTGGCGCAGTGTGTATGCGGCCCCGTCGCATCTATGCCCATGAGGCAATCGTACCGAAATTGACCCAGAAGTTAGGACCACTCGCAGAAAACGGAGGATGGACGATTGAGTCGGTGCGAGATGATGACGACGCGCTGCACCGCGCGGCGCAGTGCCCGTATGCGCTCGGCGCAAGCGTCTTTGGGCGGGAACCCGGGGCCTCGGCGTTGGCGCGCCGGGTGCCGGCAGGTGCGGTGACGGTCAATGACATCATCGTGCCGACCGCGGATCCGCGATTCCCGTTCGGTGGATGGCGTCACAGTGGTTTTGGCGTGACGCGCGGTGCGGAAGGTCTCCTTGCCATGACCCGGATGCGTGTGGTGGCGACGCGGCGCGGACGCGCGCGACCTCACCTGGAACCGCAACGGTTTGAGGACGGGGAATTGTTTAATGCGTGGATTCAACTGGCGCACGGCCGTGATTGGCGGAAACGAGTCGCGGCACTCAAAACCTTTTTCCAACTTGCATGGAGGCGGATGAAGTCATGACGCATTTATCGAACGACAACGTGGTGGTAATCGGCGGTGGCTTGGGTGGTCTGGCGGCTGCGTGCACTTTGGCAGCGCGCGGGCATGCGGTGACGTTGATCGAGCGCAACCCGTGGCTGGGTGGCAAGGCCGCTGTGTTGGAGGCCGGTGGGTTTCGGTTTGATATGGGGCCGACCATATTGACGTTGCCTTCGGTGTTGCGGCGGATTTTCGCGGAGGCCAACCGGCAAATGGAAGATTACCTCGAGTTGATACCCCTCGATCCGCAATGGCGGTGTTTTTTTGAGGACGGCTCCACGATGGATCTGGTGCGAGATGTGGAGACGATGACTCGCCGACTCGGGGAAGGCTATCGGGATTTCATTCAATGGTCAGCGCGGCTCCATGCAATTTCGGAGAAATATTTCTTTTGGCGCTCGCTGGGCTCGTTGGGCGACATGTTCGACACGCGGGCGACGTTTCGCTTCAGCACGTTGCGGGACATCATGGCGATGCGGATGGGACGTAGCGTAGCAGGGGCAATTCGGTCGTTTGTGTCGGATCGCAATGGGGCGCAAATGCTCGATCACTTCACGCAGTACGTTGGTTCGTCGCCCGAAGGGTCGCCGGCCGTGTTGTGTGGGATCGCACACATGCAGGTGAGCGAGGGTGTGTGGTATCCGCGGGGGGGCACAGGAGCGGTGCCGGCAGCTTTGCGACGGTTGGCGGAAGAGTTGGGCGTGGAATTTCGCCTGGGCGAGACGGTGACCCGCATTCAGACGGTAGCCGACCGAGTGCGCGGCGTGGAGTTGGCAAGCGGGGAAACAGTGCCCTGCCGCGCAGTGGTGTCGAACATGGACGCGGTGCGGACGCAGCGGGAGTTGCTCGGGCAACCGCTTCGGCGGCGGCATGAACCCGCGTGTTCGGGTGTGGTGTTGTATCTCGGGCTGCGCGAACGGTATCCGCACTTGTTGCATCATGATTTTGTGTTCTCGCGCGATCCGCATGAGGAATTCGATTGGATTTATCGGCGCGGTGAGCCGGCGCCCGATCCGACCTGTTACCTGTGCGCACCGGCGCAGACGGAACCCGAGGTGGCCCCACCGGGCGGCGAAGCGCTCTATGTGTTGGTGCACACGCCTTATCTGCGACCGCATCATGATTGGTCGCGAATGCTGCCTGCGTACCGGCAGGTGATTTTGAACAAATTGAAACGCACGGCGGGGCTAACGAATATCGAGGACCGGATCGTGTTTGAGCGGGCGTTAACGCCACAGGACATCCACGAGCGGTATCACGTGCTGCAGGGAGCGATTTATGGATTGGCAAGCCATGGGTTGATTGCGGGTGCTTTCAAGCCGGCGAACCGGCACCCACAGGTGCGCGGGTTGTATTTGGCCGGTGGGGCCGCGCATCCGGGTCCCGGTATGCCAATGGTGTTGATGAGTGGGTGGATCGCGGCGGATTGTTTGGATCACGATTATGGGTGCACCAGTTGCCAGTGTCAGCATCACCACGTCGCGCGCGAGCCGGTGGGCGCGCGTTGACCGACCGGCGATATCGCGCGCGAAGGTTGCGTGGTTCGGCGCGTACGCCGAGCGGTATGTCGCTCGGCATTTCCACGCGGTGCGGGTGGCGCCAGTGCCGGTGCTGCGATTTGAGTCGTACCGGCCGCTGGTGGTTTATCTGAATCATCCGAGTTGGTGGGACCCGATGATTGGGTTGGTGTTGGCGCGACGATTTTTTTCGGACCGATGTCATTACGCGCCGATTGAGTCGGCACAACTGGAGCGCTACCGGGTGCTGCGGGGTCTGGGATTTTTTGGGATCGAAAAAAATTCGATGCGAGGTGCGGCGCAGTTTTTGCGCGTGGCGTCGGCGGTGTTGGAAAATCCATCCTCGGTGTTGTGGGTGACGGCGCAGGGGCGATTTGCCGACGTGCGCGAGCGACCGTTGCGGTTGGAAGCGGGTGTGGAGCATTTGGCGCGGAGGTTGCCGGACGCATGGTTTGTGCCGTTGGCGTTGGAGTACACGTTTTGGACGGAGCGCTGTGCGGAAGCATTGGCACGGTGGGGTGAACCGCGGCAGGGTCGGGAGGTTGTTGGCCAGGTCGAAACCGAATTGCAGCGGGTGATGGATGAGTTGGCGCAAAGCTCGCGGCAGCGGCGAGCAGAGGATTTTGCGGTGGTCTTGCGCGGTCGGGCCGGTGTGGGTGGTTGTTACGATGTGTGGCGCGCATGGAGGGCGCGCTGGCGGGGCGAGTCATTTGCGCGAGAGCACGGCGCGGATGCGACCACACGAGGTGGGGGCAATGAATGAGCCGGCGTTAGTAGTGGTGGTGTTTGTTTTGGCGGCGATACCGGCAGTGTTGTTCGCGTGGAATGTGTTTTTGTATCGGCGCCCGCGCGAGACGTTGGGTGCGCCACCGGCGGTGTCGGTGTTGATCCCTGCGCGGAATGAAGCGGGGCGGATCGGGGATGCGGTGCGGTCGGCACTGGCGAGCCGTGGGGTGCGGGTGGAGGTGATCGTGGGCGATGACGACTCGACAGACGACACGGCGGGCGAGGCGGCGCTGGCCGGTGCGCGAGTGGTGAGAATCCCGTCGCTGCCGCCGGGTTGGTGCGGGAAACAACATGCGTGTTGGGTGTTGAGTCGCGAGGCGCGGTTTGAGCGGTTGTTGTTCATGGATGCGGATGTGCGGTTGGAACCCGATGGGTTGCGGCGGTTGGTGGGGTTTTTGGAGTCGAGCGGTGCCGCGTTGGTGAGCGGTGTTCCGCGACAGGTCACCGGCACGTGGATGGAACGGTTGGTCATCCCGTTGATTCATTTTGTGCTGCTGGGTTTTTTGCCCATGGCGGGGATGCGACGGTGGCGGCACCCGGCATGGGCGGCCGGTTGCGGCCAGTTGTTTCTGACCACGCGGGCAGCTTATGAACAGGCCGGTGGGCACGCGGCGATTCGCGGCTCGCGGCATGACGGAATCACATTGCCCCGTGCCTATCGGCGGGCGGGTTTGAAGACGGACTTATGTGATGCGACCGACGTGGCGTGGTGTCGGATGTATCGCAGTGCCGGCGAAGTTTGGCGCGGTCTTGCTAAAAATGCGCGAGAGGGGATGGCGGGGCCGGTAGGGATTGTCGTGTGGACCGTGTTGCTTGGAGGCGGTCAGGTGCTGCCGGGGTTATTGCTAGTTGGATCGCCGACCAATCCGTGGTTGTGGGGTGCGGCAGGTTTGGGTTTGGCGGTTCGTTTGGTCGCTGCCTGGCGCTACCAGCAATCGTGGGTTAGTGCGTCGTTGCATCCGGTGGGAGTGTTGGTGTTGCTGGCGATTCAGTGGTACGCGCGCGTGGCGGGGCCGGTAGCGTGGAAAGATCGGGTGGGTGCGTACGGGGTAGGAGACGGCGCGGAGACGGCAGCCGGTATACGCGGGTCGGTTGGTTCGATTGGGCAGACCGTGCGGATGTGATTTCGTTGGCCAGTGGGCCGAGAACCGGCAGTTGACTGACAACGGTCCGCCGCTGCGATGTGCCGATGAAGGGTTGCTGTGCGCGGGGGCGCCTGATAGGCTGCGGCCATGAAGACAATTCCCTCTCTGCTGGTGGCGTTGGCGCTGGGCATCGGCTCGGCTCACGGCTGGTTCGGTCGCGAAACTCGCTCGGGTGATTACTCCCAGTTGATGCGATTGTGGGGCGACCGGCCTTTCAGTGCGAAGGTGGTCGTGCAACAGGTGGACAAGAAAGGGCGAGCGACGGAGTTGGCCCAGTCGGAGTATGCCTACTCGAAAGGACGGTTGCGGGTGGAGATGCGAATGGGTGAAACGGCGGCCGGTCAGAAACGCAAAAAGGCGGCGGATGAGATGGCGGGTTTGGGGATGGATCACATCGTGATGTTGATGCTGCCGCAGGAAAAAGGGCCGTTCATGATTTACCCGGGATTGGCAGCGTATTGTCTGCTTGAAGAGCGCTCGGTAGGGGACGAGACCGGGCTCGAGCCAAAAATCACGCGGCAGGAGTTGGGTAAGGAGACGGTGGAAGGCCGTGAGTGCATCAAGAGCTTGGTGACCATCGAAGACGGAGAAAACAAATTTCAGATCACCGTTTGGGAAGCGATTGATCTCAACCGGTTTCCCATCCAGACCGAGATGACCGAGGATGGAACGTTGATCCGCACGACATTCAAGGACTTGAAACTGGCAGCGCCACCGGAAGGGTTGTTCGAGTTGCCGAAGGGATTCACTCGCTACAACAGCGTGCAAGAAATGATGATGGGCGCGATGCAACGGATGTTGGGCGGCGGCGAATAAGACGCCGGCAACCGACCCGCGCAGGAGCGACGTTCATGGCTCGTGCAGCCAAGCCGACGCAGCAAACGTGGGGTGGTCGGTTTGCGACCGGTCCCGCCGAAGCGGCACAGCGGTTCACGGAGAGCGTGAGTTTCGACTGGCGACTGTACCGGCAGGACATCGCCGGCTCGATTGCGCATGCGCGCGGGTTGGCCAAAGCGGGGTTGCTGACCGCTCGCGAGTTGGCGACGCTTGAACGTCGGTTGCGACGCATCGAACGCGCCATTGCCAACGGGACGTTTCGGTGGGACCGAGCGCTCGAAGATGTGCACATGAACATC
>JANWVU010000143.1 GCA_025056465.1 Verrucomicrobiia bacterium
AAAGACGTCATCCTTCACATCATCGGCGACATCGGGTTTGACGGCGCGACCTACCGAGCCATGCAATTTCAGGGGCCCGGCGCACGGACACTCTCGATTGATGATCGCATGACCATCGCCAACATGGCCATCGAAGCCGGTGCGAAAAACGGGATCTTTGAGCCTGATGAAAAAACCTTCGCGTATGTGGACGCACGCACACGCGCCAACGGCACGCTCACAGCCTACGACCCGGTCTTTTGCGATCCGGATGACCAGCAACGTTTCATTTACGACAAGGCGTTCGACCTCTCGAAACTGGAACCAACCGTCGCCTGCCATCCCGATCCGGGCAACCGCGCTTTGGCGAAAGAGCTTGGTCACATTGTGCTCGACCGCGCATACATCGGCTCGTGCACGGGTGGGAAAACGAGCGACTTCGTGGCGTTCGCGCAGGTTGTGCGAGGGCGCAAGGTCAAGATTGATACGTTCGGCGTACCGGCCACGCCCTCGGTGATCGAGGAGCTGCGCGCGTTGCGTCTCGATGGACAAAGCGTGTGGGAGATCCTCGAACAAGCGGGGGTCCAGCTCACCGAAAATCCCGGTTGCGCTGCGTGCCTCGGCGGACCCGCGGACACGTTTGGTCGGATGAACAAACCGATGAAATGCATCAGCGCGACGAACCGCAATTTCCCGGGACGAATGGGTCACTTGGAATCGCAAATCTTCCTTGCGTCGCCCTACACCGTGGCCGCCAGTGCGCTGACGGGTAAGATTACGGACCCGCGCGAATTCCTGCCCACCTGATTCAGTGCAGTCATGAAACTATACCTGGTTCGTCATGCCACAGCGGTGGACACCGCGCCTACCGATGCGGACCGTGAGTTGACCAAGGAAGGGAAAGAGGAAGCGCGTGTGGCGGGGCGTGCCCTGGCGCGGTTGAAGGTCAAACCGCAATTCGTCCTGAGCAGTCCGCTGGTGCGTGCCGTGCAAACGGCTGAGTTACTCGCCGGGGAACTCGATTTTCGCGACGACATCGTGAAGCTGACGGAGCTGGAAAACGGGCCGAGTACGTCGGCCTTATTACGCGCATTGAAACCATACAGCCGGGCCGATGAGTTGGTATTGGTAGGTCACATGCCCAGTTTGGCGGAGCACCTCGCGGAATTGATCGGTGTGAAGAACACCCGCGGGTTGCAAATCGGTAAAGGTTCCGTGGTGTGTCTGAAGACGGAGGTCTTGCGCGAGGGCGCGGCGGAGCTGCGTTGGTGGCTGCGCCAAAAACAGCTCGCGTTGATCGCTGAGACGGACTAGCCGCGTCTGCATTCTTTTCGGCGGGGGGGAAACATATTGCTTGCGCGTCGTCGTGAACTCGCGAGACACCGGTTACGTCGCCGCGAGCGCACGCGCGGCGATTTCGCGTGCTTGGCGGAGGTCGAGCTTACCGGATCCAAGCAGCGGCAGGCTGGGAACGCGAACGAAATGGTCGGGTTTGGGCTTCCACAAGTTGGGGAGATTGGCCTTGGCCAATTTTTCGAGTAACGATTGCAACTGCGGTTCCTCTAAGACATGCAACACGGCCAGCCGCTCGCCCCGCGCGGGGTCCGGTATTGCGGTGACCACGAGGGCGCGCTCAGAGATACCGGCCAGTTCGTGCAGTGTCTCTTCGACGCGAATGTGCGGTACCATCTCGCCACCGATTTTGCTGAACCGATGAAGCCGGTCGGTGATGGTCAGGAAACCATCTTCATCTTCGCTGGCGATGTCGCCGGTGACATACCAGCCGTCACGCAACACCTGAGCCGTCAGATCCGGCCGACCAAGGTACCCGGCCATGACATTGGGGCCACGCACAAGCAACAACCCCGGCGTGCCGAGAGATACCGGCTGCCATGTGTCCGGGTCCACGATCTTGATGCTGATGCCCGGTAAGGGTAACCCGATGGTACCGAGTTTGGCCCCAACCTGTCGCATGCCGGGCGCCCGAAAATCGCGGGTGTTGACCGAGACCACCGGGGCGCATTCCGTGGCGCCGTAGCCTTCCAGGGGGCGAATGCCGAAGTGTTGCTCGAACGCCAGCGCGAGCCGGTCGGGCAGTTTCTCAGCGCCAGCCACCACGTATTGCAAGCTTCCGAATTGCTCGGGCGCGCACGAACGCCGGTACAGTTGCAGGAACGTCGGCGTCGCCATCAAAAACGTGACGGCGTATTTCGAGACCAGCTCGCCCACCGCACGACCATCCATCGGATTGGGATGGAACACCACGCCGACGCCGAACCGCAGAGGCAACATCAACGTGACCGTGAATCCGAACGAGTGAAAGAACGGCAGGATGCCGAGAATTTTGTCGTGATGTCGGAACGCAAACACCTCACCACATTGCTCGACGTTGGCTGTGATGTTGAAGTGCGTCAGCATGATCCCTTTCGGCTCACCAGTACTGCCGCTGGAGAAAATCACCGTCAGCAGCGCATCGAATGGGTTGGCTCGGCCACGTGGCACAGCGACCGGCTGGCACTCAGCGTTGGGCACGAGCAACGGCGTGTGGCGAGCCAACCACCGCGCCAGCCACGGTGCCGGTATCGGCCACAACAACAACGCGCGCAGTTTTTCGGTGAGACGCGGTTTGGCTGCAAGGTCTTCGAGATAAACAGCGCGGGCCGGCACCTCACAGGGCACTTTTTCCAAAAACGCGCGCGAGGTCACCACGGTTTGCAGCCGGCATTGGGCCGCGCACGATTTCAGCACGGCGGCGTTGGCCGTGTAATTGAGGTTGACCGGCACCTTGCCGAGTAACAGCGCTGCGTGGTTGACCAGCGCGCCGCCAACCGATGGCGGCAACAAAATCCCGACCATCGGCTGATCGCGCCAAATCGGTTCAAGCCGGTGGGCCAGAAACAGTGCTTTCAACAAGGCCGCGCCGAAACTTAGCCGCGGCACGCGTTGGTCGGCCATCGCAAACAGGAAGGGATGGCGATGCGCGTTGCGAATGAGGGCTACCGGTAGCGGCAGCAGATGATTGCGCCGATTCTGCCACGCGGCGCTGTTGAGTTCCTGCACGGCGCGGCGCACCTCGAACGGCGTGGCGGTGGCCGGCAGGGGTTTGCCGTAGCTGACGGTGACCGGGTATGGGAAGTAACGGGGAATTTTGCCGAAGAAGCGACCGCGTTCGTAACTGAAAATGCTGCCCCAAACGTTGTCGAGCGCAACCGGGATGATCGGTGCATTGACCCCTTTCATGATGACCGTCATGCCGCGACGAAACGGGAGCAGTTGGCCGATGCGGGTGATTTGGCCTTCGGCGAAAATGCAAACGACGTGGCCCTCGTTGATCATCTGGGAGGCGCGGCGCAACGAAGCGAGCAGTTCGCGCGGTCGTTGCTGCGAGGAGATGGGGATCGCTTGCATCGCGCGCGCAAACGGCCAGACATACCATTTGTAATAGATGTCCTTGAACATCACGGCGCGAATCATGCGGTCGGTGGAAGCAATCACGAGCAGTGCATCCACAAACGAGACGTGATTGCAGACCAGCAGCGCCCCACCGGTCTCCGGTATGTTTTCCCGTCCGTGAACGCGCACGCGATAGACCGAATGGGTGAACAACCACACCACCGTTCGCAGCAACGCATCCGGCAGTACCCACACGGCCACCGTGGTCGCCACCAACGTCATCGCTGCGCCGGCCCAGAACATGGTCACCGGATTCAGACCGAGCTGACGCAGCAGGTAATTGGCGGCAAAACCTAACAGCACACCGGTAAACGACAACAGATTGGCCGCCCCAAGCACACCGGCTTTGCGGGCACGTTCGGGTCGGTGTTGCAACAGCGCACTGATCGGCACGATGTAGAACCCGCCAAAAAAACCAAGGGCTACCAGGTGCATCGCAAATTCCCACACCGTCAACCCGGAGCGCCCCAACAACACCGACATCACCGTTATTCCGATGGCGCCCAGCGGCACCAGACCGTATTCGATTTTCCGTCCCGAGAGATACCCAGCCGCCAGCGCACCGACACCGATGCCCACTGCCAACGCGGTTTGCATCAGCGCATTGTGGCGAAATGCGAGCCCGAGAACTTCCTGACCGTACATCGTCACGTTGATCAACAACAACGAACCGAGGAATGAAAAGTAGGTGTTGCCCAACAACGCCAACGCGAGCCGTCGGTCGGCGCGGACGTACCGAAGCTGAGTCCACAAGTCGCCGAGAAAATTGATACGGAATCGAGCCGCAGGGTTGGCCGCCGTGACGCGCGGGATGCCGAGGCTGCTCGCGGTGCCGAGTACTGCCAGCGCCACCAGGATGACTCCCGACCACTGTTGCCGCCCAACAAATGCATCGGCCAGAAATCCCGACGCTACCGTGCCTAGCAAGATTGCGACATTGGTGCCCATCTGGATAACACCATTCCCCCACGAGAGATCGGGCTCGGGCAACAACTCGGGGAGCAATCCGTATTTTGACGGGCCGAACAGTGCGCTTTGCAAGCTCATCAGAAACACACAGGTCAACAAGGAGGGCAAATGCTCAAACATCAAACCAACGGTCGCGAACACCATGACCACGACCTCGAGCAGTTTGACGCCGATGGTGACGGTCCGTTTGCTGAACCGCGTCGCCAGCCAACCACCGGTCATCGAGAGCAAAATGAACGGCCCCGCAAACAAGACGCCTACCCAGAGAATCAACCCGTCCTTCTGGGCCACCGGCATCGTCAGCGCCAGAATCAAGAACGTAACGAGGTTTTTGTAAACGTTGTCGCTAAACGCGCCTTGAAATTGCGTCACCCACAACGCCCAAAACCCACGGCTCGACCGAGACCCGCCGTTCATGCCGGTAGCATAGAAAACCAATTGGCCACGCACAAGCCAGCCCGGCTCCGCGTGCATTTTCTGCCGCAACGCGTGATCACGCTGTGGAGTTGTTTGCGGTTGAACTCACCCTCAGAACTGTTGCGAGACGCATCCAAAACTGGCTTGCCGAGTGCCATGCCATGGCCTATCTATGCGGTCGGCGTTGGGTCGCGGATGGCGATTAGGCGAGCGCTCCATGCCAGGGTAGCTCAGCGGTAGAGCAGGGGACTCATAAGCCCTTGGTCGCGAGTTCGAATCTCGCCCCTGGCACCAACTGAATGGGACGTTTTGCAGGGGTGGAATGTTCTCCGCAATTTTGCGAGCCCAGCGGCGAGATCGTGTGAGTAAACGCGCCAGAAAACGCACTCCAGGTGCGCTGGCAGTGCGGTTGCTTGGGCAAACGATGGCTCCCGCGTGCGGAGCCGTAAAAACTGAGGGTTCAAGGGCTGATGAACAGAGGGATCATTTGGGCAGTTGGTTTGGGACTAACGGCCGCTTGGGCACTCGCAGAGGAAATCCGAGTTCCAGTGTCCTTACGTGGCGTTATTCAATCGCCGACGAATCAGGTCACCATCACCGACCAGTCCTGGGTCAGTGCACCGGGCAA
>JANWVU010000144.1 GCA_025056465.1 Verrucomicrobiia bacterium
GTTGGTGAATCTGAAACGGTAGGTCAATATGGCAGATAAACCGGAAACCTCGGGCGCGAACGCCTCGGAAGGGAATGCGCCCGCTGCCGCGTCGAGCGGCGGGCTAAAGAGTTGGTTGCCGTTGATTGTGACGGTGCTGATGATGCCGGCCCTGGCCTGGGCGATGACGCAGTTTGTGTTATTGCCCAAAGTGAAAGCGGCACTTGGCGAGTCGGCACACACCACGGAAGCCGGCGGTGACGAAAAATCTGGCAGTGATGGTCACGCGACCGGCGGGACACACGGAGCCGGTGACGCCCATGGAGGCAAGGGCGGCGGGAAAGCCGCGCCGTTTGAGTTGACGCCACAACTGAAAGAGCGGGGTGTGAAAGTGGCGGCCAACGGACGGATCACCATTCCGCTGAACAAAATTCTGGTGAACGTGGCCGGCACAATGGGATCCCGGTATCTGCTGACGAGCGTCACGTTGTCGGGCAGCAAACCAAATTTCGTGGATTTGGTGTTGGGGCACGAAGCGCAACTAATGGATCTGGCGGCAGGTGTGCTCAGCGCGAAGACACTGTCCGATCTGGAAAAGCCAAATTCGCGTCAGACGGTGCGCACGGAGTTGCTGACCGTGTTCAACAACGTGCTCGGTAGCGGGACGGTGGAGGAGATTTTCTTCACGGAGTTCGCGATTCAATGACACGCGATGAGCAACAGCTCAGACATGCTTAGTACGGAAGTCGTCGCCGCTGATGCTCCCCCGAACGAGGGGGCATCCGCTGGCGAAGTGGTTTCCAACGCTGGTTCCGCGCCGGTGGCGGAGGCGGCGACGGAAGCACCCCGTCCATCCATCGGACGCGATCAACTGCTGAGTGAGCGCTTGCGGCGACGGTTGTTGGAGCAACAACACGCGTTTGCTCGGACGGTCGGAGCGCGGTTGACGGCGTATCTGCAGGCGGAGTTGACGGTGCGACCGGTGACGGTGCAGACGGTGAGCGGCGAGCGGTTTGTGGATCGCATCACGACGCCGTCGCAGGTGTCGGTGTGGAAACTGGCGCCGTTGACGGGGATGGGGATGATGGAGTGGGCCGGACTGGCGGCGTTGCGGTTGGTGGATTTGTTGCTTGGTGGGCGCGGTCAGGTGGCGGATCCGGATCGCGGGTTGTCGGAGATTGAGCGGGCGTTGTTTGATCAACTGACACAGACCTGGATGGCGGATTGGTGCGGAGCATGGTCGGGCGAACCGCGGATGGAACCGGTGCTGCTCGGGCATGAGTTGGACGCCGGCTACCTGGAATGGTTGGGGCGCGACACGTGGATACTGGAGTTTGCGTATGAGTTGGGTTTGGGCGAGCAGACGTATCCGGTGCGGTTGGGTTTTCCGCTGGGAATGTTGGAGGCGCGGATTCGGCAGTTGGAGCAGGAAGATGCCGCGGTGTCGTCGGCACAGATGCCGGTTGAAACAAACAAAGGGAAGCTCATCTGGAATCCGGTATTGAGCACGGTGCCAGTTGAGGTGCGCGCGGTGATGCCGTTTGGAAGGGTGGCAGTGCGGCGGCTTGCCACGTTGCAAGTGGGGGAAACGTTGTGGGCAGAGGCGCCGGTAGCGCATCAGGTGGAGGTGTGTGTGGGAGGTGCACGGAAGTTTGTCGCAACGGCCGGTCGCTTGGACAACCGCTGGGCGTTGCAGATCAATCATCGCGTGGAGGACGCAGAGCATGAGCAACATCAATGAAACGTTGCCGAACCTGGATGTGTTGCTGGATGTCGCGGTGGAAGTAAGCGTGGAGCTGGGAAGTTGTCGGCTGACGATGCGGGAGGTGTTGCAGTTGCAGCCCGGTAGTGTGGTGAGTTTGGACCGACCAGCGGAGGCACCGGTGGAATTGTCGGTGAACGGCAAGCCGTTTGCGCGTGGGGAGGTTGTGGTGGTGGACGGAAAAGTGGGCGTCAAAATTACGGAGCTGCGCAAAGCGTGATCGCGAACTGGATAATCTTGGCTGAGACGACACCGCCTCCGTTGCCGGACACAGCCACGGTTTGGTTGCGGGTGGTGGGTGCGCTGGTGGTGGTGTTTGCGTTGATCTGGGCGGGCAGTCGTTGGTTGCGCGCGAACACGCCGGGCGGCTCGCGCGCGCGTTGCCGGTTGCAGGTTTTGGAGTGTCGCGCGTTAGGGCACCGGCAAATGCTGTGGGTGGTGGGGTATGATCGGCAACGGTGGTTGGTAGCGTCGTCGCCAGCGGGCGTGTCGTTGGTGGCATCCCTGCCGCCTGCGGAGCCGGGCGACACACAGACTCCTGCGGGAGCCGGTGGGTTTGCGGAGACGTTGCAACGGGTTTTGATGCGGTCGTCATGAAATGGTGGTGGCATACCGCATTGTGGTTGTGGCTTGCGGGGTGCGTCGTGGCCTGGGCCGAGGAGACGGTACCGGCGACGACGCCAAGCGGGCTGGGGTTGCCGGTGCGGATTGAGTTGGGCGTGGAGGGTGGTGGCGGCGGGCCTCAAGATGTGGATGCATCGTTGAAATTGCTGGCGCTGATCACGCTGTTGTCAGTGGCGCCGTCCATTGTGTTGTTGATGACGAGCTTCACCCGGATCGTCATCGTGCTGTCGTTTGTGCGAACAGCATTGTCCTTGCAAGGCACGCCGGCAAATCAGGTGATCATCGGGTTGGCGTTGTTTCTGACGTTTTTCATCATGGCGCCGACGTGGGAACAGGTAAACCAAGAGGCGTTGCAGCCCTACCGGGCCGGGCAGCTTACCGGGGAAGAGGCGTGGGAGCGCGCTGTCGGGCCGGTGCGGACTTTCCTGCTACGGCAAACGCGACCCAAAGACTTGGAGTTGTTCATGGCGTTGGGTCGTTTGGAGCCGCGTCCCGCTTCGGAGTTGCCGTTGCACGTGGTAATACCGGGTTTTGTGCTGAGCGAGTTGCGGACAGCGTTTCAGATGGGTTTTCTGTTGTTCGTGCCTTTCATCCTGATTGATTTGGTGGTGGCGACGGTGTTGATGAGCATGGGGATGATGATGATGCCGCCCATGACAATTTCCCTGCCGTTGAAACTCCTGCTGTTTGTGATGGTGGATGGATGGTCGTTGGTGGTGCGATCGTTGGTGGAAAGTTTTGTGAGGTGAATGATGGACGCGGCATGGGCGGTCGAGTTGCTGAAAGCGATGGTGTTGCAGGCGGTCGTGTTGACGGTGCCGTTGTTGTTGGTGGGGATGATCATCGGTCTGGGAGTGAGTCTGTTTCAGGCAGTGACCTCGATCCACGAACAGACACTGACGTTTGTGCCGAAGGCGCTGGGAGTGATCGGGACGTTGTTGTTGTTGTTGCCGTGGATGCTGCGCACCACGGTGGAGTTCACGGTAGCGGTGTTGCAACGCATCCCACAAATGGCGCCGTGAGGGAGTGGACACATGCTGGCGCTGAGCGTGTGGACATGGTGGGTGGTGTTCGTGCGGGTGGGGGCGGCGCTGGCGGTGTTACCGGTTTTCTCGTCGTCGCAATTTCCGGTGCGACTACGGTTGGGGATTGCAGCGGTCGTCAGTTGGTTTATCGCCAGCGCGATGCCCGTCACCGCATCGGCACTACCGGCCGCTGGATCGGTGGGCGGCGTTGTGTTGTTGCTGGCAACGGAGACCGCGGTGGGGTTGCTGCTGGGTTTTGTGGGGCGCATGTTGTTTTACGCGCTGGATGCTGCCGGTAGCATTTTGTCCACCCAGATGGGGTTGATGTTGGCGTCGGATATCAACCCATTCAGCGGCGGGCGCACGGACGCACCCGGGATTTTGCTGAACTACCTCGCGGTGACCCTGTTTTTGACGCTCGATCTGCATCACGTCGCGCTAGCCGGTTTGCAACGCACGTATGCGGTGTTGCCGGTGGGCGGGGCTGGTTTGTCTGAGGACGTGTTAATGGACGTAGTGAAATTGACCGGTGGGATTTTCACTGCGGCGGTGCAAATCTCGGCGCCGGTGATGGCGGTCTCGTTTTTGGTGTCGGTGATATTTTCGCTACTGGGTAGGGCAGTGCAGCAGATGAACGTGTTTGCGGAGAGCTTCGCGTTTCGGACCCTGAGCGGTCTGGTGGTGTTTGGGTTGTCGCTCAATCTGATGGCACAACACATCGTCAACTACCTCAACCGCCTGCCAACCGACATCCTGCGTGTGGCGCAACTGTTGGGGCGCGGATGATATCGGCTGCGCGCGACAGGACGCTGCCCTGGCTCATCACACGCGCGCCTGCTGTCGGTACGTGGCGGGTCCGACGCCCATGCGCCGTGTAAACATCCGTGTGAAATGGTAGCGGTTGGCAAATCCGAGTGTCTCGGCAATCTGTTCGATGCTCTCATCGCCAAACGCCAGGCGTTGGGTTGCGGCGGCGATGCGGCGTTCGAGGATGTATTGAGCCGGTGGCTGGCCGAGAGTCCGCCGAAACAGCCGGATGAAATGGTCTTCGCTGCAATGACACAATGTGGCCAGGTACGCGTTGGTCAACGACTCGCCGAGATGGTCCTCAATGTATCGCAACGCGGGGGCGATGCGAGTTTGTGCCGCGTGCAACTCCGTCCAACGTTGCGAGGGCACCGTGGCGAACAACTCGGCCATCGCCTCGTAAACCCACGCTTTGACGCGGAAAACATTGGTGGGGTCGGGTAGCGATTGGTCGGGTAATGACATCGGTTTTTGAAACAAGCGCCGCACAGTCACCGCCGTGAGCCCGATCAGCTCGAAGTGCACATAAAAATGATCCACAGGTTTTCGGCACAGGCAGCTAAACCGCACCCAGGCAGGGATCACATGGAGTGCGCGAGGTGTCAGCCGGTACTCTCCACCCTGCCATAACACAGAGGCTCCGTCGCGTCCGTTACGATACAAACGCCAGTAGCCGCTGCACACATCTCGCGAGCACCAGCTTGGATCAATCGTGACGCGCGCGGCGGTGAAAACTTTGACGAAGAGTTGATCCTGCAGATTGTCGCCCCGGTGCCGGTCCGACTCCATAGCGGGAAAAGATACAAGATCGTCGCCCGGTGGGCTAGCCGAGAGCGTCCGACTTTTCTACGGTTCAACATGGAACAGAGAGGGCCATGAATACACGCGCGATTCTTGTGGATTCCCGATCGCGGATGCGTCCGCGCACAGTCTACCAACTGGCCGAGTGGCAGTATCTTGAGCGCAGCATCCAACGGTTGCTGGCCGCTTGGGGGCGGTCGGTGGAAGAGTTTTATGACAAAAGCGCAATCCACCGGTTTGTCTGGGAGCAGGCGGAGTGCGTGCGTCGCTTGCGCGACCGGTTGCAGCAGTTTCCGGGCGACGACGTAGATCTCGCGGTGGATCGCCGGTTGGAGGAATTAGGCAACGCGGTGTTGTTGGCGCCCGGCGTTGACGATGCACTGGACGGGATCTTTGGTTTGCTCACCGGTGCATTGCTGCGCTCCTACGTGAGCTATGCCGGTAAC
>JANWVU010000145.1 GCA_025056465.1 Verrucomicrobiia bacterium
CCCGCAAGCCGGCAATTGTCTCATCCAGATTTTCTACTCGCAGGCTCACCACGGGGTTGTGACCGCCACCTGCCGGCTCACTCTGTTGCAAGCCGATGTGCAACGCGCCCGCATCCACTTCCGCCCAGCGCGCTGCGTCGTCGCGGTACACCACTTTGAGGCCCAGTTGTTGTTCGTAAAAATCGCATGCCCGACCCAAATCGGAGACTTTGAAGGTAACGTTTTCAATACCCGTGATCATAGTTTGCTGCTCTTTTAGGCGGGAACCGCGCCGCACGCAAAGCTTTTCTCCGATGTGAGGCGCGCGGCGGAGTGACGGAGCCGGCAGGAATCGGAGTCGCTTTGAGCCGGGGACGGTTGGTAGTGTGGCGCGCCGTGCAACGAGTGTTGATTACCGGTGGGGCAGGGTTCATTGGGTCGCATTTGGCGGAGGCGTTGGTCGCCGAGGGGAAAGAGGTGTTCATCATAGATGACTTGAGCACGGGGGCGGCGTCGAACGTGGCCGCGTTGCAGGGGCATCCGCGGTTCCATGCGACGGTGGGGTCGGTGCTGGATTTGTGGTTGCTGGAGCCGTTGGTGGAGCAGGTAGATTTCATTTATCACTTGGCGGCGGCGGTGGGGGTGGATTTGGTGGTGAAACGTCCCGTGCACACGATCGAAGATAACGTGCGGGGGACCGAGGCGGTGTTGGCTGCGGCGGCAAAATATCGGCGGCCGGTGCTCATTACATCCACATCCGAGGTGTACGGGAAAAGCGAGAAGGAGCGGTTTTCGGAGGACGATGACCTGTTGATTGGGCCGCCGCAGTACGCGCGGTGGGGGTATGCGTGCTCGAAGTTGTTGGATGAGTTTTTGGCGATGGCTTATGCGCGGGAGCATGGGTTGCCGGTGTTTATTGTGCGGTTGTTTAACACCGTGGGCCCGCGACAGACGGGCCGCTATGGGATGGTGCTGCCGCGATTTGTGGCGGCGGCGTTGGCGGATGAGCCGATATTGATTTACGGGGATGGACGGCAGACGCGGTGTTTCTGCCACGTGAGTGATGTGGTGCGCGCATTGCGCGAGTTGCCCCGGTATGCGCAGGCACAAGGCGAGGTGTTCAATGTGGGCAGCACGGAAGAGATTTCGATTTTGGATTTGGCGAGGCGCGTCAAAGAATGTGCAGGCAGCCGGTCGGAGTTGCGATTCGTGGCATACGACGAGGCGTACGCGAAGGGGTTTGAGGACATGCGCCGGAGGGTGCCAGACACGCGGAAGATCGAGCGATTGATGGGATGGCGACCGACGAAGACACTGGCGGAAATCATTCAGATGACGATTGATTACCAGCGGCAAACGAAACGCCGGTAGGGGCAGCCGGTGGGGCGGCGGGGTGGTGGATTTTTGTCCGTAAATGTCGGTTGAAACGCTGGGCGGGTTGTGTTAGTGGACAGTGCGCCTCATGGTATGGGCGGTGCTAGAAAGGGTGTGGAGGTAGTGATTGCAATGAGTTCGTCGCGTGAGATCAATGACGATGCGAAAAAAATGGTGATGAACTCGGCTCTCTACCGAGAGTTTCTGGCCGAGCGGGAGGAGATTCTGCGGCACAAATGGCTGGAGAGCGAAAAAGCCGGGTATGATATTGGGTTTGAGCGCGCGTTGTTGGATTGGATTGTGAAGCACCGGTCGAATTGGCGGAAGAGTCGCCGGCGTGCCATGGCGACGCAACCTCCCGAAAAAACCGAAGGTCAATCAGGCACAACGGAGGGCCAAACCGGTAGCTCGGGGACATAACGCGGTCAGCCGAGAACGGAAGCCCCTTTAATCGGGTCCCGAGAGGCCCGAAAGGAGCGTGAGTGAAACGAAATCAACTGAGGAAGCCTGCCACCGCGAGTCGGTGCGGGCTTTTTTTGTGCCGATGAATCCGGTGGTGATCATGGATGCGGCGGCGATTGACCGCAGCATCACGCGGATGGCGCACGAGATTGTGGAGCAGAATCCGAGCGCGGAGTTGGCGTTTGTGGGGATTCACACGCACGGCGTGCCGCTGGCGCAGCGGCTGGCGCGGAAGGTACAGAGCATTTGCGGACGGGAGTTCCCGGTAGGGTCGCTGGATATCACGATGCATCGGGACGACCTCGATTTGCGACGGGATTTGCCACGTGTGTCTGCGTCACACATTCCGTGGGATGTGAACGGGCGTGAGGTGGTGTTGGTGGACGATGTTTTGTTCACGGGACGCAGCGTGCGCGCGGCGATGGATGCGTTGATTGATTTGGGACGACCGCGTCGGATTTTGTTGGCGGTGCTAGTGGATCGTGGGCATCGAGAGTTGCCGATTCGTGCGGATTTTGTGGGCAAAAACATTCCCACGGCGTTGACCGAACGGGTGCGGGTGCGGTTGCGCGAAGTGGATCAGGTGGACGAGGTGGTGGTGGAGAAATGACAACGGTCCAGTGGCAGCGCAAGGACCTCGTGGGGATTTATGAATTGTCGGCCGCAGAGATCGAGCTGGTGCTCGATACGGCGCGGGCTTTCAAACAGGTGGGGCAGCGAGCGATCAAGAAAGTGCCAACATTGCGGGGTAAAACGTTGGTGAATCTGTTCATCGAACCGTCGACGCGGACACGGACGAGTTTTGAGTTGGCGGCCAAGCGATTGTCGGCAGATGTGATCAACATTGATACGACGGCGTCGAGCTTGGTGAAAGGCGAGACGCTGAAAGACACGGCCAAGAATTTGGAGGCGCTGAACGCGGACATCATTGTGATTCGGCACTCCGCGGCGGGCGCGGCGCATTTCCTGGCGTCCCGGCTGCGGGCCAGTGTGATCAATGCCGGTGATGGCGCCCATGAGCATCCGACGCAGGCGTTGCTTGATGCGTTTACGATTCGCGAGAAAAAAGGGCGAATTGCAGGGCTCAATGTGCTGATTTTGGGCGACATTTTGTATTCGCGGGTGGCGCGGTCGAATATTTGGTTGCTGACGAAGCTTGGTGCGCGGGTGACGTTGTCGGGTCCGGCAACGCTGGTGCCGCGGCAGTTTGAGTCGTTTGGTTGCCGGGTGACGTATGACCTGGACGGGGCGTTGGCGGAGGCGGATGTCATCAATCTGTTGCGGATTCAGCACGAGCGGCAACGTCGGTCGGCCTTTCCGAGTATCGGGGAGTACTCGACCTTGTTTGGGCTAACGAAGGAGCGATTTGCGCGGACGAAGCCGGACGCGTTGATCATGCATCCTGGGCCGATCAACCGCGGCGTGGAGATTGATAGCGATCTGGCCGATTGCGAGCGGTCGGTGATTCTCGAGCAGGTGACAAACGGTTTGGCGGTGCGGATGGCGGTGTTGTTTTTGTGTGCGGGAGGGGCGCGGACGTGAGTGCATTGATCCTTCGCAACGGGCGGGTGATTGATCCGGCGAACAATGTGGATGTTGTGCGCGACGTGTATGTGAGCGACGACAAAATTAGTGCAACACCGGCAGCGGGAGCGCGGCTGGTGGATGCGACGGGGTGTTGGGTGGTACCGGGATTGATTGATATGCACGTGCACCTGCGCGAACCCGGTGGGAGCGCGAAGGAAACGATTGCGACCGGCACGCGCTGCGCGGCGCGGGGCGGGTTTACGTCGGTGGTGTGCATGCCGAATACAAGCCCACCGGCTGACAATCCCGGGACGATTGCGTTGATTCGCCAGCGCGCAGAGGAGACCGCGATGGTGAACGTCTATCCCACCGGTGCAATCACGCGGGAGTTGAAAGGAGAAGAGCTGGCGCCGATTGGATCGTTGAAGCGGGCGGGTGTGGTGGCAATTACGGATGACGGCCGATGTGTGCAAAACAACGATTTGATGCGGCGGGCGTTGCAGTATGCCGGAATGTTTGGGCTGCCGGTGTTGGATCATTGTCAGGATTACCAGCTCAGCGCTGACGGGGTAGCGCATGAGGGGCATTGGAGTTTGGCGTTGGGATTGCGCGGGTGGCCCGCTCTGGCGGAGGACGTGATTGTGATGCGCGATATTTTGTTAGCAGAGGATACCGGCACGCATGTGCATTGCCAGCATATCTCATCGGGCCGTGCGGTGCGGTTGTTGCGAGAGGCCAAACGCCGGGGCGTGCCGGTTTCCGCCGAGGTGTGCCCGCATCATTTCACATTGACGGATGAGTGGCTGAAGACGTTTGATGCGAATTTCAAGATGAACCCGCCGCTGCGGTCAGAGGCCGACCGGCAGGCGTTGTGGGAGGGGCTGACGGATGGGACGATTGATTGCATCGCCAGCGATCATGCGCCGCACTGCCCTTTTGAGAAAGAGGTGGAGTTTGATGTGGCGCCGTTTGGGATCATTGGGCTGGAGACCGAGTTGGCCTTGTCGCTGGAGCTCGTGCGGAAAAAAATTTTGACGGTGCGACAATTGGTGGAGAAGTTCACCGTGAACCCCGCGCGGATTTTGGGGTTGTCGAAGGGGACGTTGAGTGTTGGGGCGGATGCAGACATTACCGTGATTGATGCGGAGCGAGATTGGGTTTATGACGTGGGTCAGTCGGCAAGTAAGTCACGGAACTCACCTTTTCATGGATGGAAATTGAGAGGCAAAGCGATCATGACAATTGTGGGGGGGAAGGTGGTTTGGGAGGAATGAACGAGCAACCCGGTATCTTGGCTTTGGAGGACGGGACAGTTTTTGAGGGGATTGGGTTTGGTGCTCGGGCGACGGTTTGCGGTGAGGCTGTTTTCAACACGTCGATCACCGGCTACCAAGAAATTCTAACTGACCCATCCTATAAAGGCCAGATCGTGACGATGACTTACACCCAGATTGGGAATTATGGGGTGAACTCGGAGGATGTGGAGAGTTGGCGACCGCACGTGGCGGGGTTTGTTGTGAGGGAACTTTGTCGGAGGCCATCGAATTGGCGTTCAGAAACATCGTTGGATGAATATCTTGCGAAATATGAGATACCGGGCCTGTGCGGGGTCGATACAAGGTTGTTGACAAGCAAGCTGCGTGTTGAAGGTGCGATGAACGCTTGCTTGTCAACAGAAGGGATTTCGGGCAAGGAAGCGGTGGATCGTGCGCGGGCTTGGCACGGGATTGTTGGGGTTGATTACGTATGTGACGTCACCCATGGGAAACCGTTCGTGTGGGATGAGGACGGCAGCCGGAGCGCGCGGTGGGTGGTTGAGCGGGATGCGAATGGTCAGATTCGGTATCATCGGCCGATGGTGCCGGCAGACATTCCGGTTGTGGCGATAGATTATGGGGTGAAGTACAACATCCTGCGATCGTTACGCCGGCAGGGGTTTCGGGTTCAAGTTCTACCGGCGCGATCAACTGCGGACGA
>JANWVU010000146.1 GCA_025056465.1 Verrucomicrobiia bacterium
GACCTTTCTCGCCGAGCGTTTCAAAATCAACCGTCACACACCACGGGGTGCCCTGTTCGTCCTGATACCGGTAGCGTTTGCCGATGTTGCCGCGATCGTCCCATTCGGTGGCGAAATGCGGTTGGAGCAGCTCAAACACCTGCCGGGCTTTTTCCACGAGCGCGGGTTTGTTGCGCAGTAGGGGAAACACCGCAACTTTGATTGGCGCGATGCGCGGCGCGAACTTCATCACCACGCGCGTGTCACCGGGTTCGACCTCCTCCTCGGTATAGGCGGCACAAATCAGCGCCAACGCAATGCGGTCCACGCCGGCAGACGGCTCGACGACATGCGGGATGTAGCGTTGCTTCGTTTCGTCGTCGAAATACTCCATGCTTTTGCCGGAGAATTGCTGGTGTTGCCGCAGATCAAAATCCCCGCGGGCGGCGATGCCCTCCAGCTCCTGCACGCCGAACGGGAACGCGAACATCACGTCCACGCAGGCGCTCGCGTAGTGCGCGAGTTCGTCAGCCTTGTACTCGTACACGCTTAGCTTGTCGCGCGGCAAGCCGATGGTTTCGTACCATTTCAACCGCTCGTTGACCCAGTAGCGGTGCCACTCGGCATCGGTACCGGGTTTGACAAAGAACTCCAACTCCATCTGCTCGAACTCACGACTGCGGAAGGTGAAATTGCGCGGGTTGATCTCGTTGCGGAAAGCTTTCCCGATTTGGGCGATGCCGAACGGCACTTTTTGGCGCGAGACACTCAACACGTTTTGGAATTGGGCGAAGATGACCTGCGCGGTTTCGGGCCGCAGATAAGTCACATTGGATTCGTCCTCGACCGGGCCGACGAAGGTTTTGAACATCAAGTTGAATGGGCGAGGTTCGGTGAGGTTTTTCGAGCCACAG
The DNA here is from genome assembly GCA_025056465.1 of Verrucomicrobiia bacterium. Classification (GTDB taxonomy): domain Bacteria; phylum Verrucomicrobiota; class Verrucomicrobiia; order Palsa-1439; family Palsa-1439; genus JANWVU01. The sequence goes on from JANWVU010000146.1 coordinate 894, forward strand.
GCCGGGCAGGTGGCGTTGGGTGGCAGGCGGATTTTTTTCTCCGCGGCGCTACCGGTTTCCATGACCAGTTTCAGTCCGAGTTCCTCGCACAACTGGTCGGCCCGGTAGCGTTTCTTGCAATCGCGACAATCCACCATCGGGTCAGTGAAGGCGGTGGTGTGCCCCGAGGCTTCCCAAACGCGCGGGTGCGTGATGATAGTGCCGTCAATTCCCACCACATCGGTGCGGCGGCGCACGATGTCGGTCCACCAGGCGTCCTTGATGTTGCGTTTCAATTCGGCTCCGGCAGGACCGTAGTCCCAAAACCCGTTCAATCCGCCGTAAATTTCGCTGGATTGGAAGATGAATCCCCGTCGTTTGCAGAGCGCCACGATTTTGTCCATCAAGTTGGCGGACGCACTTTGGGTCATGGGGGCGGACTATGCAGAAACGCTTCCGGTAGGTCAAGGTTACCGGGAGAGTGCGATTTGTGGCGTGACGCGGAACATCCGCTGCGATACAAGGTGAGGGCATGGAATTGATTCGCAGCGTTCGCTCGATGCAGGAGGCGGCGTTGACGGTCAAACGGTCGGCGCGCCGCATCGCGCTGGTGCCCACGATGGGAGCGTTGCACGAGGGGCATGTGGCACTGATTCGCGCCGCGCAGAATCGCGGCGCGGCGGTCGTCGTCAGTATTTACGTCAATCCCGCTCAATTCGCACCGCACGAGGATTTCAAGCAATACCCGCGCGACCTCGACGGCGACCTGGCCGTGTGCCGTCGCGAGGGGGTGGACGTGGTGTTCGCGCCGACGGACGAGGAGATGTACGCCACCGATGCCTCAACGTGGGTTACGGAGTCGTTGATCGCGAAACGCTTGGAGGGTGAACGACGTCCGCATTTTTTCCGCGGCGTATGCACGGTGGTGAGCAAGCTGTTCCTAATTTGCCAACCGGATGTGGCGGTGTTTGGCCAGAAGGATTATCAGCAATGGAAAGTGATCCAACGGATGGTGCGGGATTTGAATTTCCCCGTTGAGATCATCGCGGTGCCAACGGTGCGTGAGCCGGACGGTTTGGCATGCAGCAGTCGGAACCGGTACCTCGATCCGTTGGAGCGAGCGCAAGCCACGGTGTTGTACAAGGCGTTGCTGGTGGCGCGGGACCTGTTCAATCAAGGCGAGTTCAATGCCCACCGGCTGGCCAGCGCGATGATTCGCGCGATTGAGTTGGCGCCGTCAGCGCGGCTGGACTACGCGGAGGTGGCCGACGGTGAAACGTTGATGCCGCGCAGTGAAGTGCGCCGAGGCGACGTGGCGTTGGTGGCGGCGTACATTGGTAAAACGCGGCTGATTGATAATCTGGTGTTGTGATCTGGCTGTGACGGTTACTGACTACCGTAGGTGATGGGTGTGGGTTGTTCGGTAAGCGGTGACTCGAATAGGGTTTGCCCGTCTGCAGTGATGAGCAGGTAGATGGCACCGTGGGGGCTAGTTTTGCGCACCTCGCAATAGCGTAGCTCGTCGGCCAGGACTTGCCGAGTGAGTCCAACTGCTCCCTGAAACTCTTTGCGGATTGTTTGACCATCTCTGACGATGACATAGAAACCGGTGAACTCCGCGGGTTGCGGTGCGGCCGTGCCACCCACGCTGAGTCCAAATCGTCGGGGGCGTGGTTTTGGTGGTGCGATGCGTTCCTCCACGATTCCACAAAGCCAAAAATGCTGACCCGACCGGCCATAAGGGAGTTCGATGCGCTCGGTAATATCGTTTTCGGCATAGGTCACGACGATGGCCCCGGCGGGGGAGAGGTTGGGCCGGTAACGAACCCCATCAATGATGGATTCTTGGCGTTGGGACAGCCGACCAGTTTGTACCGAGCGGATAGGTTTGCGCGACAATTCATCGAGCATCATCGCGGTCTGATTGCGCATGTCACGTGAGACGCCTTCCCAATGATACAGCGCCACGAGTTGGCGCAAATCGCGGGCGCGCAGGGCTTGCTCGAAACGCTCCTGCAACTCGCGCGGGGATTGCGGCGGCGCGACGACGGTGGACGCCACGATGAGTGCCAACCAGTGCGAGATCACGCTGCGACGCTACAAAATGCCGCGTTGCGCGTCAACGAACCGCTGGTATCATGCGGTGGCGCATGCCCCAACAATTTGATTACGACTTTCTTGTCCTCGGCAGCGGGATCGCGGGGCTGACGTTCGCTTTGGAAGTTGCACCGGTGGGCCGCGTGGCGGTGATCACAAAGAAACATCGCGCGGAGTCCAACACCAACTACGCGCAGGGTGGGATCGCGGTTGTATTGAGCGGTGATGACAGCCTGGAGTTGCACGTGCGCGATACGTTGCAGGCGGGCGCGGGATTGTGTCGGGAACCGGTGGTGCGCACGATTTTGGGTGAGGGACCAGAGTTGGTGCGGCGGTTGGTGGATTGGGGTGTGCGATTCAGCCGTGATCCGAAGGGGACCGGGTACGATTTGGGACGGGAAGGAGGCCATTCCGCGCGGCGTGTGTTGCATGCGGGCGACATTACCGGCCGCGAAATCGAACGCGCGTTGCTAGAGGTCGCAGCACGACAACCGAACATCACGATTTTGGAAAATCGGATCGCGATTGATTTGATCACGTCGCGAAAACTGGGTCGGCCCGGACCGAATCAATGTTTGGGCTGTTATGTCTTGAACGAGCAGACCGGTGCGGTGGATGTGTTTGCGGCACCGGTCACTCTGTTGGCAACGGGCGGGTCCGGCAAGGTGTATCTGTATACGAGTAATCCGGACATCGCGACGGGCGACGGCGTGGCGATGGCCTACCGGGCGGGCGCGCGCATTGTGAACATGGAGTTTGTTCAATTCCATCCCACCTGTTTGTATGAGCCGCGCGCCAAAACGTTTTTGATTAGCGAGGCGGTGCGCGGTGAAGGCGGGATTTTGCGGCGCATGGATGGGCAGGCGTTCATGCAAAAATATCATCCGCAGGCTGACCTCGCGCCGCGCGATATTGTGGCGCGCGCGATTGACGCGGAGATGAAACGGACCGGGGCGGATTATGTGCTGTTGGACATCACGCATCGCGACCCGGAGTTTGTGCGGCAACGGTTCCCGAACATTTACCAGAGGTGTCTGGAGTATGGTTACGACATGACTCGCCAACCGCTGCCGGTCGTGCCGGCGGCGCATTATCAATGCGGCGGGGTGGAGACCGATGTCAATGGTCAGACGGATTTGCTGGGTTTGCTGGCGGCCGGTGAGGTGGCGCATACCGGGTTGCACGGGGCGAATCGGCTCGCGAGCAATTCGCTTTTGGAGGCGGTGGTGGTGGCGCGGCGCGCCGCGGCCCGCGCGCGAGAGTTGTGGCGCGAGTTGAAAACCACGATTCGGCTACCGGCTTGGGAGAGTGGAGATGCGGCGGACGCGGATGAGTTGGTGGTCATTTCTCACAACTGGGATGAGATTCGCCGCTTGATGTGGGACTACGTGGGGATTGTGCGGACGGACAAACGACTGCTGCGGGCGCGCGCGCGGATTCAAAATTTGCAGCGCGAGATCAATCAGTTTTATTGGGATTACAAGGTCACGCCCGACTTGATCGAGCTGCGGAATTTGGCGTTGGTGGCCGAACTGATCATTGAGAGCGCGCTTCAGCGGAAAGAATCCCGGGGACTGCACTACACGTTGGACTATCCGAGCCAATTACCTCTGGCGCGCGATACGGTGTTGTGCCGGGAGGGCAAGGAGCCGGTGCTGGCTCACGCGTTTGGGAAGTGATGGTGGGCGTGACAGGACTCGAACCTGTGACCTTTCGGGTGTGATCCGAACGTTCTAGCCAACTGAACTACACGCCCGTTTCTCGCGGGCAGACTAACAACGCCCCGCATTGGTTGCAAGTCTGGGGCTGCTGTGGAGGCGAGCGATGTGAAACATGCCGGGGATGTAAGGGCCGGTCACGTTATGGTTGAGCAGGGGGCTGAAGGAGGCGGATGCGTTTTTCGTGGAGGGGGAGATGGATGCGCACGGTGGTGCCGCGGCCGGGAGTGGTATCGAGTTGGAGTTGGCCGCCGTGTTCGCGGACGATTCGTTGGACGATCATCAGGCCAAGGCCGGTACCGTTGGGTTTGGTGGTGAAGTAGGGTTGGAAGATGCGTTGGATGTTCTCGGGCGCGATGCCGGTGCCGTTGTCGCGGATGGTGTAGGTGAAATGCGTGTCGGTGGTTGAGGTGGCAACGTGCAGGATGCCGCCGGCGGTCATGGCCTGAATGGCGTTGCGGATGAGGTTGTAGAGCGCTTGTTTGATTTGGTCGCGGTCGAGGAGGAGTTGGGGTGGGGCGGGGGTGAGGTCTTGTTCGAGGAGGATGCTGCGGGCGCAGATTTCGTGTTCGAGGAGTTGGAGGGTGTCGGTGAGA
>JANWVU010000147.1 GCA_025056465.1 Verrucomicrobiia bacterium
ACAACCTCGGTCATCCCTACGCGGTGTTCGCCCGCGGGACGTGGCAACTACCGGTCGGCGACGTGGCGGTTGATGAGGCGACCGCGAACGAGTTACTAACGCGTTGTGATTTGCTGCGTGACGATGCATGGGCACATTCCCGCGAACACTCGCTAGAAGTGGAGGTCCCGTTTCTGATGCGCACCAATCCCCGAATGCAAATCGTGCCCATCGTCATCGGCGGCCCGTGGCCGGACAGCGGCGATCGCGCGCGCTTGCGTGCCATTGCCCGCGCGGTGGCGGAAACGGTGGCTCACCGAGGGCAGCCGGTGTTGTTGGTGGCATCCACCGACTTCAATCACTACGAAGACCAGCGGACCACCGAGCGCAAAGACCGACTCGCGCTGGAGGCCATCGAACATCGCGATCCAGAGTTACTGATGGATCGCGTGCAGAAACACGACATCAGCATGTGCGGTGTGGCGCCAACCTACATCACATTGCATGCGGCCAATCAGTTGGGCGCCCAAACCGCGCGCATTCTCGACCATCGCACCAGCGGAGACGTTTCGGGTGACTACCAAGCCGTCGTTGGCTACGCCGCTGCGGTAATTCAATAAGCTCCGGATGGGGACGGATTTTTGATCGATAGGTAGGCGATCGGAGCTCGGGCTACCGGCTCAACACGAAGATGGCGAGGTCGGCGTTGCGGTTGGGGTCGGTGGTCACTTCCACACCGGATTCGGTATCGAGATAGATTTGCCGAGAGATGCGAATTTGGCGGTCGCGACAGAACTCTTCGAAATCCAGGATGGAGAAAAAACGACGATTCGGTGTGTTCCACCAATCATAGTGCAGTTGCCCCGCGGTTTTCGGCGAACGACCTTCCTCCGCGACCATGCGGCGGATTTTGTGGTAACCGAAGTTCGGGAAACTGACGATGCCCTGCCGCCCGACCCGCAGCATCTCACGCATCACACCCTCCACATCGAGGATGGCCTGCAACGTGAGCGACAACACGACGTAATCGAACTGGCCGTCGCGGAAGAAGCGTAGTCCGTGGTTCAAATCCGCTTGGACCACGTCCAGACCGCGCCCAACGGCAGCGACAATCGCCTGCTCGTCAATGTCCACCCCCACCAGCCGCCGGTGGCCTCGCGCGCGCAACCGGGCCAGCAAACTACCGCGGCCGCAACCCAGGTCGAGCACGCTGGCTTGCGGTGGGATCAAGTTGAGGATGTGGTCGTAATCAATTCGCTGTTGATGAAAAATGCTTTTCGGCCCGTGCAAATCCGCACGCACCGGTTGGGCCGTGTCAGGATCGAGATGGTGTAGAAAATCGCGGATCAACGCGCCGTAGCGGTCGAGGTCGTCCTCCAAGAGGAACGCATCATGGCCGCAGCGGCTGGTGACATTGCAGTAGCTGACCGGGATGTCGTTCGCTACCAGTGCTTCGACGATGTCTTGCGATTGTTCGGGTGGGAACAACCAATCGCTGGAGAAACTGATCACAAGCCACCGGCATCGCGCGGGGCGCAATGTCGCCGTCAACTCCTCCACGGTGCCGCCGAGATCGAACAGATCCATCGCCATCGTCAACGTGATGTAACTGTTGGCGTCGAACCGCTCGACAAATCGTTTCCCCTGATATCCGAGGTAGGAGCCTACCGAGAACTTCTTCTCAAACTCCACCGGCACCTCGCGAGGCTGGTAACGGTTGGCCTCGAATTTTTCCTGCATCGCTTCGCGCGACAGGTACGTGATGTGCCCGATCATTCGCGCCAATGCCAACCCCACCTCGGGTTTCGTCGGTTTGTCGTAATACTGGCCGCCGTGAAACCATGGATCGCGCAGGATCGCGTTTCGTCCCACCACATCGAACGCCAACGCCTGGCTGGTTAACCGTGCCGAGGTGGCCACGGCGATGCAACCGCGAACCCGGTCGGGATGACGGATCGCCCAGGTCATCGCGACGTGTCCGCCCATCGAACCACCGATGACGGCCCGCAGTTGGCGAATACCCAACTTGTCGAGCAACATCCGTTGCACAGTGACCATGTCGCCAATGGTGATGGTCGGGAAATCCTGGCCATACGGGCGGCCTGTGGCTGGATTGATACTGCCGGGGCCGGTCGTGCCGCGACAACCGCCAAGCAAGTTTGGGCAAATCACAAAATAACGATCGGTATCAATCACCTTACCGGGCCCCAAGACGATATCCCACCAACCCGGGTCGTCGTCGGGCGTGTGTCGCGCAACATGCGAGTCGCCGCTGAGCGCATGGCACACCAGCACAGCGTTGTCACCGGCTTCGTTCAGTTTGCCATACGTCTCGTAAACGACAGTCACGGCCGGTAGCTCACCGCCTTTCTCCAACCGCAGCGGACCGGGCAATTCAACTGACTGCGCGTAGCGCAGCGGTTGTGCTGTGCGGACACTGTCGCTGCTGAAAAACAGGTCAGTCGTGCTCATGCGCCCTGCGATTGCCGCAATGCTTGATCCAAATCCGCGAGGAGATCCTCGATGTCCTCCAACCCCACCGACAACCGCACGTATTCAGGGGTCACGCCGGTGCGCTCTTGCTCGGCGGCGGTTAGTTGGGAGTGCGTGGTGCTGGCCGGATGGATGATCAACGATTTGGCGTCTCCGATGTTGGCGAGGTGACTGAACAACTTGACGTGGTTGATGAGCCGCACCCCGGCCTCACGCCCACCTCTGATCCCGAAGCCAACAATCGCGCCCGCGCCGTTGGGCAGGTAGCGCTTCACCATCGGGTAATGCGGGTGGGACGGTAGCCCCGGATAATTCACCCACGCGACGGCCGGGTGACGTTCCAGAAACCGCGCCACGGCCAACGCATTGGCGCAGTGTCGTTCCATGCGCAAAGGCAACGTTTCCAACCCGATCAAAAACAAAAACGCCGCGAACGGACTCATGCAGGCGCCGGTATCCCGCAGCCAATGCGTGCGGATGTGCACGATGTACGCGATGTTGCCTACTGGCTTCAGTGCCTCGGTGAAAACCATCCCATGATACGCGGGGTCGGGCGCACAAAACTCGGGCCATTTGCGCGGGTTGTCAGCCCACGGGAAGCGACCGCTATTCACAATCGCGCCGCCGATGTGCTCGCCGTGACCGCCGATAAACTTCGTAGTGGAATACACCACGATATCCATTCCGTGCTCAATCGGACGCAACAGGGCCGGCGTCGTAACGGTGTTGTCAATGATTGTGGGCAACCCATGTTGATGAGCCACCTCCGCAATCGCGCGAAAGTCTGGTACGTCATTCTTCGGGTTGCCGAGCGACTCCAGGTAAACGCAGCGAGTGTTCGCGTCCACCAATCGCGCAATCTCCTCGGGCCGGTTTGGATCGAAAAATCGCACCTCGATCCCGAGCTTGGGAAACGTCTGTGTAAACAACGTCCACGTGCCACCGTACAAACTCGTGGCCGAAATAAAATTCTGCCCGCTGTGGGTGATCGTCAGAATGGCCGCCGTAATCGCTGCTTGTCCGCTCGCGAACGCCAGTGCCGCCGCGCCACCGTCCAACGCCGCCAATCGTTTCTCCAACACGTCGTTGGTCGGATTCATCAGGCGCGAATAGATGTTGCCGAATTCTTTCAGCGCGAACAAATCGGCGGCGTGCTCGGTGCTTTTGAAGACGTAACTGCTGGTGGCATAAATCGGAACCGCCCGCGCCAAGGTTACCGGGTCTGGCTCCTGCCCGGCATGCAGCGCAAGCGTCCCCAAACGATATTGACTCATCGGGAATCGTTCCTCCGCGCCCCAACGTCTATCGGCGCGTTGACGCGCGGTCAATGCCCAATCCCTGCCGGTAGGCGGTGGGGGAACAACCCACGTAGCGACGAAACACCGTCGCGAAATACTGCGGCGACGAAAAATTCAAATCCATCGCCACGGCGGTCACATCTTCGGCAGGGTCGGCCAACCGGCGTTTTGCCACGGCGATTTTACAGCGCATTACGTATTCGCCCGGCGGGATGCCCACCTCCTGTTTGAACCGCGCCTGAAAACGAGGCACCGACAATTGTGCGCGCGCCGCCAGCGCCGGTACTGGCAGGGTTTGGTGACAGTTCCGCTCGATGTATTGCATCAGTTCACGGATCAATGTCGAGATTGCGGGCGAGGGATTCATCTCGGACAAACTCGCCACCCGCATCAAAAACTCCAGCAGACGCGCCCGCATCCACAGCGTGTTGAGAGCCGAGGGCGGTTGCGCGGCGCTCGCCAACACCTCATCGAGAATCCGCCCCAGAACCGGGCTGCCGGCAAAATGACGATGCGGGAGTCGGCGCAGCCGCCGCACGATTGCGGCGGATTCGGCCGTTGATTGCTCCATGAATCGCGCGCCCCGCGCCGGCAACATCACTTGGACCCAGTACAAGATGCCTTTCTCCTCGGGCGCTTCCCCCGTGCTGTGCACCTCGCCGGGAAACGTAACGAACACGTCGCCGCCGCGCAGCACGTAATCGTGGCCGTGGACGCGATACATCTGTCGGCCCCGCGCCAGATAACAAATCTCCATGGCCGCGCGGTGGGCATGCCAGTCCAAGCCCTTCTGCGCCTCGGAATACCGGTACCGCCCGATCATTGGCACTTCGGCAATACCGTGCACCCGCAGGTCCAAAACCGTCCGTTCTCTCACGTGTGATTTTCTATCGCGATACGACCACGAAAGCAAACGAGGGCCAAACGGTTAGAGTGTTGTTGGTCGCAGAAAGGAGTGTTGTCATGAGCCAAGCGTTGCAATCCATGACCCAAGAACACGCCGAGAGCGCGCGCTGGTCGCGTCCCGTTCAGTGGTACCGCACGCCGCTTCCGCCCAACGTGTTGAAAAAACTTCACACGCGCAGCGACCTGCTCGGGGCGTTGCAAACCTTGGGCTACCTGGGCCTCCTCGTCGTCACCGGCGGCCTTGCAGTGTACTCGGCGGGCCGTTGGCCCTGGTGGAGCACGCTGTTGCTGACGTTTTTGCATGGGACTTGTTTCGCTTTCCAGATCAATGCCGTCCACGAGCTCGGTCACGGCACCGTGTTCAAAACCCGGTGGCTAAATGCTCTTTTTAAGCGCGTTTTTTCGTTCCTTGGGTGG
>JANWVU010000148.1 GCA_025056465.1 Verrucomicrobiia bacterium
GATTGAAGCATTGGGGTTGGGGATCGAACTGAAGGCCGGCGATGTAGCAGCTCGGGCGAATTTTTGTTCGCTGGATGCAAAAGGAGTGGTGACCGACCGACGAGCGGGTCGGATCGACACGAAGGTTTGTGAGGAGCAGGTAGCACTCATTAGCAAGAAGGTGAAAAAAATTGAAGATGTCGAAGTTATCCTGAAAGCTGGTAAGGGACATCGGTTTGTTGTTGTGTTTCGCGGGAAAGGTTTGGAGGGGCCGTTGACGGACACCGATCCTCACCGGGAGGGATTACCCATCGCGCAAGCCAAGCCGATCAAGAAAACGGTGAAATCATCCAAGACTGCCAGAGTGGTGGCGGAGTTTTACCGGCAGGCGATGCCGTTGTTGAAGAATTGCAAGCCAGCCAATGGTTTTCTGCTTCGAGGCATCGCGCACCAGCCTGAGATCGAAAATTTTGAGAGCCGGTATGGCTTAAGGGCGGCAGCAGTAGCGATTTATCCGATGTATAAGGGTTTGGCGCAATTGGTGGGGATGCGGAAAATCGAAGGGCCGCAGACGGTGCATGAGGAGTTCGAGGCTGCGGCGAAGGCGTTGGCGGATCATGATTTTGTATTCGTGCACGTCAAAGGCACCGACATGGCCGGCGAGGATGGGAATTTCGATGCGAAAGTGGCGGCGATCGAAGAGGCCGATGCGGCGTTGGCGCGATTGATGGCGGTGCAGCCCAACGTCATCGCGGTCACAGGTGACCATAGCACGCCCGTTTTGGTCAAAGGACACAGTTGGCATCCGCAACCGTTGCTGTTGTATAGCGATTACAGTGGATGGGATGGCATGGAGCGGTTCACCGAACGTGCTTGCAACCACGGCAGCTTGGGCGTGATGGAGGCGAAATATCTGATTCGCCTCATGCAGGCAAATGCGAAGCGGCTGGATAAGTTCGGTGCATAGCTTGCCGGAGCGAGTCACGATTCGGTGACAAGTTTTTCCCGCGGGGCGTAAGCGGGAAGCTTTTGATATTTTTTCGAGGAAAAACTGCCCGTCATGCTTGGCAAAATCCCGAAGTAACTTGGCCGCTTGCTGAAAGCCACATCCGGAGACAGCGGGTAGTGTATGGGTGTTGTAGGTGAAATGGCTGAAAACAAATAAGGGAAAAGGAGGGAAAATGATCACCCGAAAAACCGTAAAGCAGTGGATGGGCGTGATGGCGGTCGTTGGCGCCTTGGCGTGGGGGTTGACGCCGGTGGGTGCCGCGCCAATCACGCTCAAAGATGAGAACTCGGTGCTATACGTTGATCCAGCACTTCCGAGTGGGGTGTATGGCTGGGAAGTGGATGGGGTCGACAATGTGTGGGAACACTGGTTTTGGTATCGGATTGGCAGTTCTTCGGAAAGTTCCTTGGCGAGCCTTCCGATTGTTGCCCATGGAACTACCGACACCAACTTCGACGGCGACGATGACACGTTGTTCGTCCGTTATGAGCTTGCCGGTGTGGTGCGATTCAACGTGCGGCTGTCGCTCGATGGCGGGTCGCCGGGAAGTAATGTCTCGGACCTCGCGGAGCAAATTCAAATCCGCAACTTGAGCGGAACAGCGATCCGGCTGTCATTCTTTCAGTACACGGACTTCGACCTGTTCGCCAACCCGGCGGGGGACAGCGCGCTGATCAAGCTCGACCCCGTGACGGGGCTGCCCACGGAAGTCGTGCAATGGAAAGGTAGCGCGGTCTTAACCGAAGTTGTCCTAACACCGGATGCGACATGTGGAGAAATTAGTGAGAGCCCGCAAATCCTCGCCAAGCTCACGGATTTCGATGCCGATGATCTGAGCAACACGTTTGGGCCGGTGTCGCTCGATGACGTGACGTGGGCGTTGCAATGGGATTTTACCCTTGCACCTGGTCAGTCCGTGCTGATTAGCAAAGATCTCCGCTTGGTCATCCCCGAGCCGACCACGGCTGGTTTGGTGGGCTTGGCCCTGTTGGGGGTTGCCACCGCGCTGCGGCGGCGCGCCTAATCGCCACTGCTTGTTTCCTAAACGCCTGCCGGCTCCACGTCGGCAGGCGTTTGTTTTTACGCCCCGCTAAATTGTCGGTCACCGGCATCGCCCATGCCCGGCACGATAAACCCTTTTTCGTTGAGATGGGAATCGAGGGCACACAAAAAAATCTCCACATCGGGGTGGGCCTCCGTGAGCCGACGCAACCCTTCGGGGGCGGCAATCAAGCCCAGGAACTTGATGCGGGGCACGCCCCACGCCTTCAACCGGCTGGCCGCCGCCACCGCCGAACCACCTGTGGCTAACATCGGATCGAGAATAAACGCGACATCCACCGGCGAATGCTCAGCCAGTTTACTGTAATACTCCACGGGCGTCAGGGTGCGTTCGTCTCGAAAAATTCCCAGGTGAAACACCCGCGCTTCCGGTAACAGCTCCAAAATACCATCCACCATCCCCAAACCTGCGCGCAACACCGGTACCAATCCCACCGACACGGCCACGCGCGTGCCCTCCGTCTCCGCTAGCGGCGTAGTGATCGGGCGAGGGACATGCGGCAAATCCCGTGTGGCCTCATAGAACAATAACATCGCCAACGCCCGCACCCGGTGTCGCACGATGGCCCGACTGGTTTCCCGTGCCCGCACCTCGGTCAAGAAACTTTGCGCCAACGGGTGGGATAGGAACACTGGCCCTCCACTCATGACGAAAACGTATCGCGGTAACCAGCACTTAGGTCAACGGCATATGTAACGTCACGCAAATGTCACCCCAGCGCTACCCGGATGAGAACAGCGAAGGATACTAGCCATTCAGCGTGAGGGTGGAGACGAAGAGAAGGCTGTTGTTAATGGCAGCGGCTTGGATGACTTGGGTGGCGGGCACAGTCAACGCCACGATCATCACCAACGCGTTGTGGACGTTTGAGGCGCCGAATACGCCGGCCGACGCGACCGCCACCGTTTACCCAAACTTGATTCCACCGGCCATCGGTAGTGGTAATGCGGGGGGTGCCCATGCGCTGTCATCCAGTTGGACCACGCCCGTGGGAAACGGCTCGCCCGAGAGCTTTAGCGTGAACAACTGGAGCATCGGCGACTACTTCCAATTCCAGACGACAACGCTTCACAATTACGACATCAAACTTGAGTGGGACCAAGCTCGATCATCTCTTGGCCCTGCCGCATTCAAACTTCAATACAGTACCGATGGCGTTACATTTACGGATTACGCCCTGTATACGGTTCTGACCAACGCCGTGCCATTTCTTTGGACCAGCTCAGGTCCACGTTACTCGGTTTACACTCACACATATGATCTGAGTTCGATTACCGCCCTGAACAATCAGCCTACTGTCTACTTTCGGCTAACATCGATATCCGCCGCAGGAGGCGGCGCAGGCACGGTGCGCGTGGACAATTTTCTCGTCACCAGCTCGATGATCCCTGAGCCCTCAACTGTCGTTCTAATAATGGTTGGGTCGGTGCTGATTTGGCGACGGCTTCGTTCGTAGCGTCTTGCGCATCAACCCGAGTTAACCCTGTTTTCGCTCCCAACTAGTCAACGTCTGCGCGAGCTGAGCTTGAAAGCGCGGTAACCCGACTGGCTTGAAAACTTGTCGCCAAGCCGGTCGGCCAACGCTAAGATGACAGCGTATGGCAGGCCACTCCAAATGGGCGAAGGTCAAACACATCAAAGCGGTTGAGGACGCGCGCAAAGGGAAAATCTTCAGCAAAATCGCCCGCGAAATCACCGTCGCGGTGCGACTGGGTGGCAGTGACCCCGCCTTCAACCCGCGCCTGCGCACTGTGTTGCTCAAAGCCCGCGCCGCCAACATGCCCGCCGACAACGTTGAGCGCGCCATCAAAAAAGGCGCTGGCGAGCTTGAAGGTCAGGCGTTTGAAGAAGTGTTGTATGAAGGATTCCTCGGTGGCGTGGCCTTCCTGATCGAAGTGCTCACCGACAACAAAAACCGCACCGCGTCCGAAATCCGTAGCCTGTTCACGCGGCACGGCGGGCATCTCGCCACCGCCAAACATCTGTTCCAGCGGCGCGGCCAGGTGGTCGTCGCGCGCGATCAAGCACCCGAGGACAAATTGTTGTCCCTCGCTCTGGAGGCCGGTGCCGAAGACATGACCAGCGACGCCGATGCCTACGTCATCACCACCGACCCGCATCAGGTGGAGGCGATGCACAAAGCGCTCGAAGCGGCCGGCATCAAAGTGCAGTCCGCCGAAGCGGCCTTCGTGCCCACCGTTCCTGTGCCGGTGGCCGACGAAAAACTCGCCCGCGCCATCCTCGACCTCACGGACGCCCTCGAAGATCACGACGACGTCCAAAACGTTTATTCCAACGCGGACATATCGGACGCGCTTCTCGAAAAACTCAAAGCGGCTGCGTGACCGTGGCCGCTGCGCCAATGAAAATCCTGGGAGTGGACCCGAGCCTGCGTTGCACGGGCTATGGGCTGATTGCCGCGAGCGGCTCCGCCTGTCGTGCGGTGGTGTACGGCGAAATTCGCAACCCGTCCCACCTCCCGCCGAGCGAGTGTCTCACGCACATCTACGACGTTCTGACCGGCCTCATCCGCGAACACCAACCGACCGCGCTGGCCGTGGAAGGGTTGGTGTACGTCCAAAACACCCGCATCGCGTTTACCCTCGGCGAAGTGCGCGGCGTGATTTTGCTCGCCGCGGCGCAGCATCAGGTGCCGGCCTACGAATACGCGCCCCGGCAGGTTAAACAAGCGGTCACCGGTCGCGGCAGCGCCGGCAAACAACAAGTCGCTTACATGGTCAAAGCCCAACTGGGCCTACCGGAGTTGCCCGGCGCTGATGCGGCTGACGCGCTCGCTCTTGCACTTTGCCACGTCCATCGCCACAAAACCGCCTCGCTTACGACAGGCGCACCCCTGCCGGTGTGACAGGGTACCGGTTCGGTTTCAGAACATGTCGCGGCTAGCGGGTGCGACTCACTCGACGGCGCGTGGGCGCCCCTGCCGGGTGGATCAGTCTTCGCCCTG
>JANWVU010000149.1 GCA_025056465.1 Verrucomicrobiia bacterium
CCAAAATACTCGAGAATGAACCGATGCCGGCAGCCTCGATGCTCTGCGTATGCCATCATCCGCTGCAACTTGGTCGTGTCACGTGCGCGTTTTGACTCCAACCGCTCGTAATCAATTGCCAGCGCCTCCAACGGGCGTACCGGCTCCACCAGCCGCGTCGTGTACACCCGCGAGCCCGGCCGGTAGTCCCGCGCGATGAACCCGGCTCGCTCCAACAAATGCAACGCGCTGCCCACCGCCATCTCGTTGGGCCGACCGGGCATCAACTCGGCAATCTCCGCGATCGGTTTCTCAATCCCACCACCCGCGCACAACCGCCGCAACGTGTGATACAGCATCGTGATCAACTCGCGCGTTGGATTGGCTCCCTCGATGAAAAATTCCTGCGTCCGCACATCCGCGTAGTTGTACAGAATCTCGCATCGTGCCGGTTCGCCGTCGCGGCCTGCCCGACCGGCCTCCTGATAGTAGGCCTCGATGCTCCCGGGAATGTCGTAGTGCACCACAAACCGCAAATCCGGTCGGTCAATCCCCATCCCAAACGCGTTCGTGGCCACCGCCACCGCACACTCTCCGGCCATGAATCGTTCTTGGGCACGCTGACGCACTTCGGCCGACATCGCGCCGTGATACGCCACGACATCGCCGCCCAACTCCTCCGCCACGCGCTCCACGTTCTTGCGCGTCGCGCAATACACGATGCCGGTACCCAACTGGCAGATAAACTCCCGGATCTGTGCCAGCTTCTCCGCCTTGCTGCCCACCCGCGTCACGCCCAACGTTAGATTGTGCCGCGCAAACCCAGATACAAACACCCGTGGCGGTTTGCGTCCAAACTTCCCCAAACCCAACTGCTCGACGATGTCCGCGCGCACCTCGGGTGTGGCCGTGGCCGTTAGCGCGATTACTTGCGGTTGACCCAAATCGCGCAACGCCCATTTCAGCCGCAGGTAATCGGGTCGAAAATCATGTCCCCACTGCGAGATGCAGTGGGCTTCGTCCACCGCAAACAACGCCACCGTCAACGGCGTCAACGTTCGCGCGAACCGCTCGCTCTTGAACCGCTCGGGCGCAATGTACACCAACCGGTAGTCTCCCCGCGCCAACCCTTGCAACCGCTCCGCAACGGCTGCCTCTGACAACGACGAGTTGATGAAGGTCGCCGGTATACCTTTCTCACACAACGCGTCCACTTGATCTTTCATCAGCGCAATCAACGGCGAGACAACCACCGTGATGCCGTCCAGCAACAACGCCGGCAGTTGGTAGCACAACGATTTGCCCCCGCCGGTGGGCATGATCACCACGACGTCTTCACCGGCCAACACCGCTTCAATGACGCGCTCCTGACCTTCGAGAAATTCGCGAAAACCGAAATGTTTCTGCAACGCCTCGCGTGGTGTCATGACAAACCAAACAGGGCGCGCGCGTTGTCGGTGGTCACACGCGCCACTTCTTCCACGGAAATGTTTTTCACCTCCGCCAACACCGACGCAATCGCCGGCAAATATGAGGGTTCGTTGCGCCGACCCCGATGCGGTACCGGCGCCAGATAGGGTGCATCGGTCTCCAACATGATCCGGCTCAGCGGTACCTGCCGCGCCACCTCGCGCAGGCTACCGGCGTTGCGGAAGGTCAGAATGCCGGTGAAGCTGATCATCAAACCCAGCTCCAAACACTCGAACGCCAACCGGCTGTCGCCACTGAAACAATGCATCACGCCCCACGGCACAAATCCCGGCTCATGTGCGCGCAAAATTTCCATCAGATCGGCATCGGCCGACCGGTTATGGATCACCACCGGCTTGCGCAGCGATCTCGCAAGATCGAGTTGTGCCCACAACAAATCTTTCTGCTGCCGGATGATGGCGGCCGCGTCGGCTGGCACCGACGGAAGCCGGTAGTAATCCAGCCCGGTTTCTCCGATGGCCACCACCTTCGGCTCCTGCGCCAACGCCCGAATGGTTTTCAGATCGCACAAGCTCACGTCCGGCACGTAGCCTGGATGCAAGCCGACGGACGCCCACACGCCTGGCTGCGCCTGTGCCAACGCCACCGTGCGCTGGGACGATTCCGGATCGCATCCAATGCTGACAATCGCCCCCACCCCCGCCGCGCGTGCACGCGCCAACACGCCCTCCAACTCCGACGCCAGTTCGGGAAATGTGAGGTGCGCGTGTGTATCCACCCACTCCAGCATCCACCCCACCATGCCAAACCACCTCACCCCTCGCGAGCCTGAACCACGACATACCTACGGGTCGGGTGGCATTGAGCCGAATGAGAGGTTCACACCAGCCTGAAATGTCGCCGGTGGTGGACAAGACGATTAGCTGTGCCCGCTAATCAGGCTGATGAAGCTCGTCGCTCGGAACCGGAGCCGCATGGACGATCACGAACGTCGCGAGATGCCGTCGGCGTCGTCTAACGATGCTGCATGGGAGCCGGTAGGGCTGCCCGCTCGCTTCGCACTGCGCCGCGCGCGATGAAAGCCGCTGGTCGGGGTGCGGAAAGTCAGCCTGGGCGGTCGGGTTTGCGCTCGCGGTGGTCGTGACGGTCGTCCATGCGTTGGTGGAAGCGGTCGCGTGCGGTGTCGAGGACGATTTGTTGTTCGGGGGTCAACGTGGCGCGGAATTGTTGGACCAGTTGCTGACGCAACTCCATTTGCGGTCGGTGGATTTTAGCCGCCTGCTCACGAAGTTCGCGGACGCGCGCTTCATCCCCGGCCTCGCGGGCCGCGCGGAGTTCGCGGCGTAATTTTTTCATCTCCTCCTGATGTTGGGCGCGGTGCCGGTCGCGCGCGTCATTCCATTGGGCTTGGAGGCGGTCGTATTCGGCGCGTTGGGCGGCGGTAAGATGCAGTTGCTCGATGAGCGGCGGGGGCAGAAGTTGCGCGCTCCGAGACGGGTGGTCATCCGCGCGCTTTGGTTTGTCCTCTTTAGCGAGCGCCGGTAGGACAAGGCTACCGGCTAACAGGGTGGTGAGGAACATTAGGCGGTGGATGGTTGTCATGGTGTTTCTCCTTTCGTTGGGTTTAGTCGAGGGGTTCATCGGGCGGCGGCGGTGGCAGCGGTGATGGCGGCGGGCGGTGGGGTCGCGGCTCACCTTCATGTCGTTCAAATTCTCGTCGGAATTCGTCACGGCGCTTGCGGAACTCTTCGCGAGCGCGTTCGCGTTGTTCGGGCGTCATTTGCTCCCACCGCTCGCGGTTGCGTCGGAGTCGCTCGCGCTCTTCGGGCGACATGTTGAGGAAGCGTTCGATGCGTTCGTGGAACAGCCGACGGTCTTCGGGCGGCAGATCGCGCAGCGCGCGGGCGATGCGGAGCGCGCGTAGTTTGGCGTGGAGTGGTAACTCGGCCCACTCTTTGTCGAGGCGCTGTTCAAGCTTGGCGCGTTCTTCGGGGTTGAGTTGTTCGAGACGGTCGCGCAGTGGCCGGTGGGGTGGGTCGAGAGGTTCGGGGCGCGCTACCGGAACCGTGAGGGGCAGTGCGGTGATGATCAGGGCAAGTAGTTTGGGGTTCATGGTGTGTGTTCTCCTTCGATCCAGTGCAATGCGGCGATGACGTCGAAATCCTCGGGGTAATCGGTTTGTTGCACGGCGGCGTAGAGCGCGGCTTGTTGGCGTGCGTGCGTGTGCCGGTAGCCGACCGATGCCATGAGCGCTACGATAGCCAGCCCACCGGCCAACGCCCATCGCCAGAGCCACCGGGCGAGTTGGGGTGTGGCGACTGGTTCACTGTGGAGTCGTCGCAGAGTGCGCTCGGTGAAACCGATTGATGGCTCGATTTCGCGTGCACGTCCGAGTAGGTCCCAGAGCGGTTGGTCGTTTTCCCAATCGGGCGGTGGTTGAGGATTTCGGTTCATCGTCGTTCTGCGATGTGAAACACCGCGGACTCGGAAAAGTTGCGGGTCATAGATACGGGTGGAGTTGGGTTTTGAGCGTCTCGCGGGCGCGATGCAGGAGGCTTTTCACGGCGGAGACGGAGCAATGGAGGACGCGGGCGATTTCGTCGTAGGAGAGGCCCTCGTACCGGGCGAGAATGACGGCCATGCGTTGGTTGGCGGGGAGCGACTCGATGGCGTCGGCGATGCGCTGTTGCAATTCGTTCAGAGCGACCTCGCGGGCGGGGTCGTTTGCGTGCAGGTCGGTGTGGAGGTCCGGTAGGGCGGCGAGGGCTTCAAGCGAGTCGGTGGGATGACGGTTGCGACGCCGGTACTCGTTGCGGATCAAGTTGTGGACGATGGTGAACATCCAGGTGGTGAATCGTGAGGTTGGCTCGTATCGGTGGGCGGAGCGGTAGATTTGAATGAAGACGCGTTGGGCCAGGTCTTCGGCTTCGGCGGCGTCGCCGGTGGCGCGATAGATGGTGTTGATGACGGCGCGATGATGGCGTTCGACCAATTCACGAAAAGCCGATTCGTCGCCGTCGCGGACGCGCAGCATCCGCGCGGCATCCGGGTCGTGGGCGGTCATGGTGCGCAATGGTATCCGAACCGGTGAAACACCGCGACAGGGGAGAAGTTGCGCGATCGGCCGGTGGGCGAGGGTCACTTGTGTTTTGGAGTGGGCTTGGTTAGAAGGGCTGCGTGAGCGAGTTGCGGATTGGGGTGTTGGGTTCTGGTAGCGGCACGAATTGTCAGGCGATCCTGGATGCGTGTGCGCGCGGAGTGATACCGGGTCGGGTGGTGTTGGTGCTGAGCGATGTGGCGGATGCGCCCATTTTGGAGCGGGCACGCCGGCATGGAGTGGAAGCGCGGTTCATCGGTGCGAGCCGGTATCGGACGCGGTTGGAGGAGGAGTTGGAGACAGCGGTCGCCCGGCAGTTGGTGGAGGCCGGTGTGGGTCTGGTGGCGTTGGCCGGGTACATGCGTGTGGTGAAGGCACCGTTGTTACGTGCGTTTCCGAATCGCATCATGAACGTGCATCCTTCGTTGTTGCCGGCGTTTCCCGGGTTGCGAGCGTGGGAGCAGGCGCTTGCGTACGGGGTGAAGGTGACCGGAGCAACGGT
>JANWVU010000014.1 GCA_025056465.1 Verrucomicrobiia bacterium
GTGGGTCGCCGCATTGTTGTCGCTGCTGGTCGTTCTGATTGCCGCCCTTGTGGCTGGCTGGACGTTTCGCGTGATGGTGTTTGGGGCGGTTTTCACCTGGGATTTCGTCACGCGACGTCGCAAGCGGTTTCGGCCCGCGCCCGACCGCAATTGGATGTTCACCGCGCGGCGCATCGGTTCGGCGCCCATCCGTAGCTACGGTCAACTCCAGCGCATGGAAGATGGTCGGTTGGTGTTTCACTACCGGCCATGGTTGGTTTTGCCCGAACGCACCGTCGAGCTACCGGCTGGCCGGTATGTCATCGGTCGCGGATTGATTTATCCCACGCTCCTCCACATTGAGGGTCAAAAATCGCGCGCGATATTCGCGCTACCGCCGCGCTACCGGGGTCACGAGGAAACTGTGGCGCACATCTATGGGATCCAAGAGATTCGCGACGTCGGTTTGCTGAAAGGACTCAAGGCCATCTGGCGCTGGTTCAGCGGCGGCGAGACCGCCACTGCCCCGCTCGCCGCCTAAACCGAATCGCGCCGTCACCGCGCTTGTCATGACTCCAAAGCGCTTAATCATCGTGGGTGGCGTTGCCGGTGGGGCCAGCGCGGCCACGCGTGCCCGTCGGCTTTGCGAGCAATGCGACATCATCGTGATGGAACGCGGCCCGCACGTGTCCTTTGCCAATTGCGGTCTCCCATATTTCGTGGGAGGTGAAATCGTCGAACCAGACGCCCTACTGCTTCAAACACCGGCAAGCCTGCGTGCCCGTTTCAATCTCGACGTGCGAGTCCGCACGGAAGTCCTCGCGATTGACCGCTCAGCACGGCGCGTCCGCGCTCGCGACCTGACCAGCGGCCGTGAGTATGACGAACCCTACGACGCTCTGGTGTTAAGCACGGGCGCGGCCCCACTGCGTCCGCCAATTCCCGGCATCGACCGTCCCAACCACTTCACCGTGCGCACCATACCGGACGTCGAACGCATCATGGATTGGTCGCGAGGCTGTGAACGCTGCCGGGCGGTTGTCGTGGGCGGAGGATACATCGGTTTGGAAATGACCGAACAACTGAGGCGGCGCGGTTTCAATGTCACCTTGGTAGAAGCATTGCCGCAGGTAATGGCACCGCTCGATCCTGAGATGGCGGCCTGGCTACACGCCGAGCTGCGCGCGCATGAGGTAGCGTTGCATCTCGGGGACCCGGTGGCCGCGTTTGAACCACCCTCGGCCGCTGAGCCGGCACGCGCGTCCATCGTCGTGCTGAAAAGCGGTCAGCGCCTGCCCGCTGACTCGGTGATTCTGGCACTCGGCGTCAAACCTGAAATCCGCCTGGCGCGCGAGGCAGGTCTGGAGATTGGCGCGCTGGGTGGCATTCGCGTCGATGAGCACTTACGCACCAGCGACCCCCACATCTGGGCCGTGGGTGATGCCATCGAAGTGCGTGACTTCGTCACGGGTCGCTGGGCATTGATTCCGCTCGCCGGACCAGCGAACCGGCAAGGACGCATCGCAGCCGACAACATTTTCGGGCGCCCCAGTCGCTATGAAGGCACGCTCGGCACGGCAATCCTGCGATTGTTCGACCTGACCGCGGCCTGCACAGGCGCCAACGAGAAAACCCTACGCCAAGCCGGGATCCCCTACCGTGTCGTACACCTGCATCCTAATTCGCATGCCGGCTACTACCCGGGAGCCGAGCCCATGGCGTTGAAACTGTTGTTCGCTCCCGAGTCCGGTAAACTCCTCGGCGCGCAAATTGTGGGGCGCGAGGGTGTGGACAAGCGCATTGACGTGCTCGCCACCTCCCTAAAAGCCGGTATGACCGTGCGCGACTTGGCGCAACTCGAACTCGCCTACGCCCCGCCGTATGGCAGCGCCAAGGACCCCGTCAATCTTGCCGGTATGGCTGCGGAAAACGTGCTCGACGGTCTCGTCGCCACGGCCCAGTGGCACGAACTTCCGCCCTTTGCTACTCCGCCTTCCGAGGTATTGATCCTCGACGTGCGCCGCGACGATGAGCGTGCGCAGGCAGCGATACCGGGCTCGGTGCACATCCCGCTCGATCAACTGCGTCGGCGACTCGGCGAGCTTCCTCGTGATCGCGAACTCATTGTGTATTGCGCCAGTGGTCAACGCAGTTACTACGCCTGCCGCCTCCTGTCTCAGCACGGATTTCGCGCACGCAATCTTACCGGTTCCTACCGAACGTGGCGGATTGTTACAGGCGAGCCTCGTCCCCCGAGTTGATCAGGACCATCACGCGGCGGCTAGTTGATGAAAAGCGTGATCGAGGTCGGCCAGTGCGAATGGTTTTTCCACAAATGCGCGCGCGCCGACACCAAACGCTTCATGCGCGCCCGTGCGACCGGCAGTGACGATACATATCCGCGCCTGCGGATCATGTTGCTCCAACAGAGCCTGTGTGGCGGTTAGCCCGTCCATGCGCGGCATGCGCACATCCATAACCACCGCGTCCGGACGCAACGCCTGATATTTTTGCAGCGCATCCAACCCGTCCGCAGCCATGCCGACCACTGTGTGGCCCAAATGCTCCAGAGCCAGTCGCAGGGCGAACCGCACTGATTCGGAGTCGTCCACGATCAACACTCTCATGCCAGCTTCTTTGAGCACCGCTCATGCCATCGCCAATGGACCACTGGCACAACGAACGGCCAGCTTCGCAGCTAAGTCAAACATCGTGCGAAAACGTGCGTCACCGTCGCATCCGTTCGCATGGAGGAAAACGACGCTTACCCGCTTGTCCGATGAAGCGTGCCCACGAACGAATTGCGCACCTCAGTTTGTCTCAAAGGATGGTCGTCGTCTTGAGCAACAAAATCCTTCCCCAGACCCGAATTTCAGACGCTGTAACGCACAACAACTAACCTCCCGCGATTAATAAGCGTTCGCAATCCGATGACGGAAAGCGCTATGAACGCTCTTCCTCCTCTTCTTCCTCTTCGTCGTCAATCGCGAGATCTTCTTCCTCCTCCCAATCATCCCACTCTTCCTCGCTCCACTCCTCCTCTTCCCCGCCGCTCATGTCGTAACCGCATGTAGGACACATTCCGTTGTTGCGGCGCAATTCG
Source organism: Verrucomicrobiia bacterium (assembly GCA_025056465.1). GTDB lineage: Bacteria > Verrucomicrobiota > Verrucomicrobiia > Palsa-1439 > Palsa-1439 > JANWVU01. Next base: position 3,083 of record JANWVU010000014.1, read on the forward strand.
TCGCGATCGACTTCCACGTTGCAATACGGACAAATCAACTCGTCATTCATCGCTCCCAACCTCACCGGCAAATTATGGAAAAACCCACCCTGCGCAAGACCAATTCCCAACCCGCTCCATTGCGCGTCCATCGTCGCGATGCTACAGAACGCCCCGCAACTCAACCGATGCGCCAAGTGTTCCCCAACGTGTTTGCCATCCGCGGATGGCTCGGTTGGACGCACCTGCTCGTGGACAACGGCACGGTGACGTTGCTCGACGGCGGATTCGTCAACGAACGACGTCGTATCCAGAGGGCCGTTTTGAAATTGGCCGGTCGGCCACAGGCGCTTCGTTCCATTCTGCTCACTCATGGCCACCTCGATCACACGCTGAACGCAGCCGCGTTGCAACGTTGGAGCGGTGCGGAGGTCATCGCCCCGGCGGACGACCGTCTTCATGTAGCTGGTCTGTATCCCTATGCGGGCGCGGCGCGCGTCTGCGGTGCGCTGGAATGGTTGGGCCGAAAACTCCTGCGCTACCGGCCACCGCAGGTCACGCGATGGGTGCAACCGGGTGATGAGCTGCCGGTTTGGGGTGGGCTGCGTGTCGTGGGCTTACCGGGCCACACGGCCGGTCACGTCGGCTACTATTCCGCACGCCATCGCGTGCTCTTTGTCGGTGATGCGTTTGCCGTGTCGTGGCGGATCGCGTTGCCACCGCGTTTTCTCAACACCGACCCCGACCAGGTGCCGGTCACGTTCCGGTCGCTTGCTGCATGGGATGTAGAGCAATTCATCCCGGCTCATTATCTCTGGTTGCCGTCCGACACGGTTGCGCGCGTGCGTCGTGCCTGTTACAAGCGACCTGCATGAAATGGGGTTGGGGCATCCTCGGAGCGGGCAAAGTTCTCGCCAAAGTCGCCGCCGCGCTCCCGATGGTACCGGGCGCACAATTGGTGGCCATCGCGAGCCGCGATCCCGAGCGTGCCCGTGACGCCGCCGCATGCTATGGCGCTTTACGCTGGTACGGCGAATACCAACAGCTCCTTGCCAACCCGGACATAGACATCGTGCTCAACGCGCTGCACAATGGTTTGCACGCGGAGTGGACCATCCGAGCTTTGCAAGCCGGCAAGCATGTGTTGTGCGAAAAACCCCTCGCGCCAACTGCGGCCGAGGTGGACGCCATGTTCGACGCCGCTCGCGCAGCTCGCCGCTGGTTGATGGAAGGGTTTATGTACCGGTTTCACCCGCAAATCATCGAAGCCTACCGGCGCGTGCAAGCCGGTGAGATAGGCGACGTGTTGTTGGTGCGCGCCAACTATGCCACGCGCGGGCGCGAACCCGGTAACCCACGCTACCGGCGCGATGCGGGCGGAGGCGCATTGTTGGATGTGGGATGCTACACGGTAAATTTTGCGCGCCTGTTTTTCGGTGCCGAACCACGCCACGCCGTCGCCGCCGCACGCTGGTCGGAACCCGGTGGCGTGGATTTGACGCTGGCCGCACAACTGGATTTTGGTGCGGGCCGTGCGGCGCATCTCCACTGCAGTTTTGAGGCGGATGGATGTTATTTTGCCGAGGTGATTGGCACGCAGGGTTCGTTGCGCATCCCCAACCCCTGGTTGCCGCCCACCGGCGTGGGTGAAGTCCTCATTACGCGCGGTGGCCAAACCGAGCGGTTGACTTTCCCCACACCTCATCTACTAACTCCGTTCGTGGAAGAGATGCGTCACTTTCAAGAGTGCATCGAGATTCAACGCCCTCCTCAGTTCCCGCCCGGTATCGACGCCGAGCAGGACTCCCGCGCCAATGCCCGCGCGCTGGAACTGATCGCTCGCGCGGCGTGATGGGCGGCATCACCGGCCTCGTTGTTGGCCGCGCGTGTGGCTGACGCTTGCGAGACCGCTTCGGCGTGTGCAGCTCGATATCGCGCGGAAACTGTGGCATTATTTGCCGGCGGATGTAACGATGCGTTGCGTCAACGTCATCGGGCAACGAGACGCCAACGTCCCGACCGTGGCGTTGTGCCGTGACGAGTGGCCTTGCTAGAGTCATGAGCGAGCCGGTCAGCACGAGTGTATTCGATATTTTCAAAATTGGGATCGGACCGTCCTCCTCCCACACGATGGGGCCGATGCGGGCCGCCCAATTGTTCTGCGCGGCGCTGGGCAACCGCGCAGACGTGACGCGAATCGTCGTTCGCTTGCACGGGTCGCTGGGGGCTACCGGCCGCGGTCACGCCACCGATCGCGCCTTGCAACGAGTGCTACCGGCTCAGTGCTTCGATCCCGAACGCGACATTGAATGGCTACCGGATACACCTGATTTGCCTCATCCGAACACCCTTGATTTGGTCGCACTCAACCACGCCGGTTCCGTTGTGTTGCACCATCGTTACCTCTCCGTGGGCGGAGGGTTAATCGAGCAAGTGCTACCCAACGGCCAACGCGTGCGGGACAGCCAAGCCCCGCCGGCACGGATAATCCACCGGGTCAGCTCCGCCGCCGAGATTCTCGCGTTGTGCGCCGAGCGAAACCTCACGTGGTGGCAAATTCAGTTGGACAACGAGTCGCTGGTACCCGACGAAGTGTTTCGCAAGCTCGACACTATTTGGCAGACGATGCGCGAGTGCATTCAGCGCGGCCTGACGACCGAGGGGACGTTGCCGGGGCCGCTCGGTGTGCGTCGTCGCGCACCCGAAACCTACCGGTTGCTCCAACAACCCGATGTGCGCCTGCCGCTGCGCGATCCGCTGGAATTGCGCGTGCATGCCTATGCACTCGCGGTGAACGAGGAAAACGCGGCCGGTGGCGTGGTGGTTACCGCACCCACCAACGGTGCTGCCGGGGTGATACCGGCCGCGTTTGCCGCCACGCAGGACGTGCATGGGTTTTCATCGGAACAGATCCATCGTGGCCTGCTGACGGCAGCGTTGATTGCCGGGTTGATCAAATCGCACGCGTCGCTGTCCGGCGCCGAAATGGGATGTCAGGGCGAGGTTGGCTCGGCTGCGGCCATGGCTGCCGGTGGACTTGTGGAAATGTTTGGCGGCACACCGCAGCAGGTCGAGATGGCCGCGGAAATTGCGCTCGAACATCACCTCGGAATGACCTGCGATCCGGTGGGTGGTCTGGTCCAGATCCCCTGCATCGAACGCAACGTCATGGGTGCCATCAAGGCGGTCCACGCGGCCACTTTAGCGCTCGGCAGCGATGGGCAACACCGCATCTCGCTCGACCAAGCCATCGAGGCAATGCGCCAAATCGGTCGCGACATGCACACCCGTTACAAGGAAACCGCGCGCGGCGGTCTCGCCAAAGTCGTGCAAGACGGGTCCCGAGTTCGCTGTTAGAGAGGTACAAGATACCCATGACGGGCTGCAATGCCCCCACCTATTCCCTCGAGAAGGTCTTACGCGAAGTGACTTTACGAGCAAGGCCAGGCCGTCAAAATGCATCGCGTTCTTGGCATACCATGAGAGGTTCATGGTCGCAGCCTCGTGGGGCGAACGTGTTCAAAACTCGCGACGAAGCAGATCGGATTTGGAAGCTAACCCACGGGTTGGCTTGTCTGAGTCGACCTAGTCAATGCGGCACATCGCGGTAACTGCCAAGAGATCCGCAAGACCACTTGACTCATAAAACGCCACAGTGGTGCCACGACCGCAAGCTGGACAATCACGCAAAAAGTCGCGCATTGTGGGTTACATGAAGACTTGGACCAAAATGCGGGTTTTAGTTACCGGTGGTGCAGGGTTCATTGGCAGCGCGTTGGTTTGGGAGTTGAACAACCGCGGCTGTGAAAACATCGTCATCGCGGATTTCCTCGGACGGACAGAAAAATGGCGCAACCTTCGTACTCTGCGATTTGCCGATTATGTGGAAGCCGATGAACTGCTGCCTCGGTTGCGGAGCGGGGCGCTTGGCCAGTTCGATCTCGTTCTGCACATGGGCGCCTGTTCCTCAACGACCGAGACGGACTTGGCGTATTTGATCCGTAACAACTACGAGTACACGAAAACACTGGCCGAATGGGCGTTGGCAAGTGGCTCACGATTTGTTTATGCGTCCTCTGCTGCCACGTACGGGGACGGCCGTGCCGGCTGGAGCGACCGCGAAGAACAGCTAACCCGGTTCCAACCCCTCAACCCATACGGTTACTCCAAACATTTGTTCGATTTGTACGCCTGGCGAAAGGGCTGGCTGAAGCAGATCATCGGGCTCAAGTATTTCAACGTTTTTGGTCCCAATGAGGAACATAAGGGGGAAATGCGCAGCATGGTCAGCAAGGGCTACGCCCAGATTGTCGCCACGGGCAAGCTGCGACTGTTTCGCAGCTATCACCCCGCCTATCGCGACGGCGAGCAAAAACGCGATTTCCTCTACGTTAAAGATGCAGTCGCAATGACCCTACACCTCGCCGCCCATCCCGATGCACATGGTCTGTACAACATCGGCAGCGGCCAAGCGCACACGTGGTTGGAATTGGCCAACGCGTTGTTCGCAGCCATGAACCGTCCGCCACAAATCGAATTCGTGGACATGCCCGAGACCATCCGCGCCCAGTACCAGTACTGCACCCAGGCAGATATAAGCAAACTGCGCGACACGGGATATGCTCGCCCGGTTACACCATTGGCCGAGGCCGTGGCGGACTACGTGAATAACTACCTGGCCAAAGGCGCCACGTTGTCCTCAATCGCCTCGGAACCGGCCTCGTGAAAGGGTGAGTAGGACACGGGGGCGGGCGCGGCCAGCCAAGCCGGTATCTTTTGGCCAAAGCATGAGACGACCACGGTGTGAAGGTAAACGGCCGGGTGTGATCCGCCGCTTGAGCTGCTACGGCGCTTTGGGAACTACCAAAATCGCAAAATGACACGAAGACTGTGCCACGACCATAGGCACCCACTCCCCAGAGAGGATGCCTCCCCGCCGCTTTCGAGAAAACTGCCGCCATCGTTCTCACGCGGGATCGGCCCGCATGATCAATTAGTTTTTGTTCGTCTGTCAGTTTCCCGACAGACAGTTGCCCGCTAGATACCCCATCACGAATCGCGACGATTCATCGGGTAATGTAACACCTCCGCTCTGCGCGTTTTGCCCTCCGACCGATGTGGCGAAGTTTCGCCGAGGATGGGCGATTGTCGGGAGATGAGCGCCACTTATAGAGTCACTTGGTGGCCACCGAAAACGCACAATCGGTCACTATCCTTTCACCGCGCCTTCAGTCAAACCACGTACGAATAATTTCATCGAGAAGATGAACAGCACGATGATGGGAATCGCGGCCAAAGCATACCCGGCCATTAAGGGCCCCCAGAATTTGATGTACTCACCGGCCATCCGCAGCAGTTGAACCATAACCGGCAACCGAGCGTGGTCGCGCATGACGATCAACGGCAACACGAATTCATTCCAGGCGTGGATGAATTGCATCACGCCCACCGTGCCCAAGATGGGCCCCGAGAGCGGCAGTACGACGTGGCGGAGTTGTTGGAAGTGGTTAGCGCCATCAATTTCTGCCGCTTCGTAGAGATCACCAGGGATGTCGGAGACGAAGTTGCGCAGCACAAAAATTGCGACAACCTGGCCGCTCGCCGCACCGACCAAAATCAGCGCGGTTAGGGTGTTGAGCAGGTTCAGATCGCCAAGCAAGCGAAACAATGGAACGAGGTTGGCGATCATCGGCATCATCATCAGAATCAAAATGGCGTTCCAAAAAAACCGCGACAACGGCATCCGCAGGCGCGCGAAGAAATACGCGGCACCCAGGGCAAAACACAACGTCAGGACGGTGGCGCTTACGGAGATGAAAATGCTGTTGGCCACGGTTGGCGTGACCAGCCGCCATGCTTCGGACCAGTTTTCGGGGTGCAAAGGGAAGGTGATTGTGGCGGGGGCGGCATAGAATTGCTGGTTGGTTTTGAAGCTGACGATGATCATCAGGTACAAAGGCAGGAAGGCAAAGGCCAGCACGGCCCAAATGAAGGCATGTTTCAGCCCGCGTAAAAACCAGCCTCCCCAGCGGCGCCACTTTGGATGGATCGTGCGTGGCGGCCGGTAGGATTGCGGGCGATTCGTGGCGCGAGCGGCGCGCAGTGCGCGGGCATGAAGCCGTTGTTGCCGCCAGCGAACCCACCACGGTTTCTCGGCCGTCATCAGCCAGGTCAGGGTTTTTTGCAGCGTGATAACGATCGTGGTCAGGATGATGCCCACCGCACAGGCGTAACCCATTTCCTGTTCAATGAACGCTTTGCGAATCATGAATAAGGCCGGCACGGTCACCACACCTCCCGGACCGCCTTGCATGCCGGCCAGTGCCAGAATCATGCCGGCATCTTTCAGAGTGTCGATGATGACGAAAACCAACAGCAGATAGATGGAACCCATGATCAAGGGCAGCTCGATTTTCGTGAATTTGGTCCACCAATTGACCCCGTCAATTTCGGCTGCCTCGTACACATCGCGACTGATTCCCTGCAACTTCGCCAGGTGTGTCAGTACCGCAAACGATCCCACCCACGGAAATCCCCACACAATACAGGCGACGAGAATCAAACGCGGGTCGCCCAACCATGCCGGATTTTTTTCGGGACCGAACAATTCTGGTTTCCACCAGCCCAACACATTCATCAGGCCGGTAGCATGCAGAAACTGGTTGAGATAGCCGCTGGTGGCCTCAAAGAAAAACGAACGCCAGATCAACACCACGATCAACCCGGGGATCACCATGGGCACCACGAACATGGTGCGGTAGAAGAACTGCATCCTCGGGCTGCGGCAGCGGTGGATGCACACCGCCACCAGCAGGGCCGGGATCATTTTCACGACGTTCCACAGACCAAGAATGAAAGCCACCTTAAACGACCGCCAAAATTCTGTGGACCGCACCAGGTGCCGGTAGTTATCGAGTCCGACAAATTCCGAAATGTCCGCCCCGTTCCAGCGGAAGAAGCTGTGAAACACGCCGCTGGCAGCCGGGTAGTACACGAATAGCCCAATGAGCACCAATGTGGGCACCACAAACAGGTAAATCTCCCAATGATGTTTGACCTGTCGCCAGTGGATCTCGCGCGCGGTCATGGCGTGGTCTCCACGTGAGAGCGGATCTTCGCCAAAGCAGCCTCGCTCCACTCATACGGCGCTCGTGACTGAGGCGAGGGACCTTGGGCCAGCATTCGTTGCAACCGTGCCATGCCAAGGTCGCGCAGGATGAGTCGTCCTGCCGTCAGTTGCCGGTATCGCACACCGAGCGACTCCGCCTCGACGCCTTCCGCCCGTAACCAGCGGGCACGCAGGCCAGCAAGAAATTGCTCGTCTCGAGCCACACCGCGCTGCCGGTTGCGAACGATTTCAGCAAACTCCCGTACACCCTGTTCAAGATAAAATGGTCGAAACCTTGCGACGAGCTCGGGGTAAGTAATTTGATGAACATGAAACAACGAGGTGAGTTGCTGCCAGCGAATGATGGTCTCGCCGCCCAAGGTGATGGGCATTGCAGGATAGACACCTTGCAAATTCGGAGCAAAGGCCTCCAGCATGGGTGGCAGGGTTGTGTTCTTGATGGCCGGAATCCAACCAATTATGTGGTTGAGCTGTTCGTTCCCTCGCTGACTACTTAGGAATCGCAGAAAATCGAGCGCCACGTCCGGATGTTTCGTCGTGCGCGTGATGGCAAAGGTGAACGTAGCCGACGGCCGCTCATAACGCGGCCCCTCGAGTATCGCGCCGAAATCCGGGTCATCGGAGGTAGGTAATGGGAAATTCATCACCCCGACCTCGAACACGCCCCGCGCTTGCTCCACCAAACTACTGGCATCCCACGTGCCGGTCGTGATGAACACCGCCCGTTGTTGCGCAAACAAAAACACGGCTTCATCACGTCCCAAGCCGGTGAATCCCTCCTGAAAATGCGACGTTAACTGTCGGATCATCTCAAATCGTGCGGCAAACGGAGGAAAATCGAAATCAATCCGACCGGTTTTCATCCCCGCGAATAACTCCACGTTGCCAACGGCACCGTCACGGTCGAAATCCACGAAACGCACCGCAGCAAAGGTGAGCGGATTGGCCATAAAATCCTCCCACATCGTTACGTGGTATTGCGACGCGGCGATCGGGAGGTATGGACGACCCTGCTCATCGCGCTGCCGTTTGATCTGCTCGCAAACGGCGAGAAACTCACGGTAATTCTGCGGCGGTTCGGTGCGGCCGGTCAAACGCCGCAACAGATCGCGATTGTAGAAAATGCGGATGCCAAATTGCGCCAAGGGCACCAGCATGTATTCCTGCAGCTCCTCAATGTAACTGTTGCGCATCCCGTCCTTGTACGTCAGCCGCCAAATGGTGTCGGCCAACGGGGTGCCGGCGTTGTACGGATTGGGTTGGTTCACATACGTGGTGAGCGGCAGAAAGTACCGGGCGTGAAATCCCAGCAGAACGTTGTAGGGTACACCCAACCCCACCTCGATGATATCCGGCGCTGTGCCGCCCATCAGTTGGGTGGTCATCCATTGCCCGTAAACACTTTCGGGGATTGCATCCTGAATGATCGCGACCTCAGGCCGAATCTTGCGATACTCCGCAGCCATCCGCGTGAATGCCTGACGCACGCCTGGCTCCAGTTGCCAGTGACCAAGGCGCAGCACGATTTTCGCTTCTGCCGGCAATTCTTCGCGTCGATACGTCACGATCGCCACCGCCGCCCACGCATAAACCAGCATCACGACTCCCACCGCAAAATACTTTCTTATTACCTCAACCACCTTCATTCCTGTGTGGATCTCTGGGCGGTCAACCGTTCCCGTCGCAAGCGCGCCTCCAATTCATCGATGCGCTTCAGTTGTTGCTTCGCAAAAAACACGCGCGAATCGGTTGGATATTCGTGGATAAATTTCTGGTAAATCTCACGTGCCAGTCTGAGGTCGCCAACCTCGAAACAGGCTACCGCTGCAATCTGCCAATATAACCCCGAGACATCTCGCGTGGGGTTTAGGGGGTCTGTCTCTAACGCTTCCAGTTGGGCTAACAACGCAGCAAGTTGCTGCTCGGGTCGTCCCAGTATCTCATTCGCATACGCCAACAACCCGAATGCAGTGCTTCGGTATTTCGATTGCGGGCGCTCCTTCAAAAATCGCTCGAGTTCTTGCACCACGGCGGCCGCATCGGTTTCTACCTGCGATAGTCGCGTCGCTTGAATAAACAGAAATGCTTCCTCGCCGGCGTTGTGCCACGGGTATCGATCAACGACCCGTTGGTACGCCGCGAGAATCTCGGTTACCGGCGGTTCTTTGCCCGGCGGCATCGTCGCTTTCATTCGCGCCAACGCGAGCGCACTCCACGCCGCCCAATCGCTTTCCGGCGCTTGGGCCAACACCTGTTCGTACAACTGCCGCGCCTTTTCCAAATCCTCTCCTGGACGCCGCCAATGCCATGTGGCCGCTAGACCGTACAGCGCCCCTGCGTCGCCTCGAGCCGCTTCCCGCTCGAACATTCGCGCCGCCATAGAAAAATCCCCCAAACGGTAATAGTCCCAACCCGACATTGACGGCGGCGTCGCAGCCACACCATCGCTAAACATGATCAACACCGACGCAAACCACCACCGCACTTGCATGCTGCCCATCAGAATACCAAGCGCCGCCCCGCCTCCAAGCCGGGAAAACGCATGCAGTTTTTCTCATTGAACACGATAGCCGCAAAATTATGACCCTCTGGCGGAAACCTGCCCAATATCTCCCTTTTTTTCGTGCCACTCCCTGCACCGCGGCTCGGGGTGAACGTCGCAAAAATCGTGAGCCAAGTCAGCATTCCGGTCGCTGCTGCCGGATTTAGCCGCTTCGTGTCCAAAGCACAACGTCCTGTAACGACACTTTATGGGGTGCTGTATGGCCTCGCGATTTCGTCCTCTGCATCAAACAGCAATCCCAGCCATGGTCACGGAAAGGTCAATTCCTTACGTCGATCCAGCGAGCGTACAGGCTTCGCATGTCGGTAAGGGATTGCATCAACGCACCCATGAAAGCCCCTTATCCTGAATCGCCCAGAGACCCAAATGCAGCGCGCTCGAACACATGCGGGCGCACCCTTTTATGTGGCGTGCTTATGACTTCTCTACCTCGTGGCCGCCAAGCCGCAAATTTTCCGTCAGCCCGTTAGGCCGCTACGACGGCATCAAAAGCTCAAGCGGATAGTCCGTCAAATCCTGCGGAGAATCGCGCGGTGCGGGCCGGTTGTAGGGGAGGTTTGGCGACAAGTCTCCCGCCACGCCGGTCGTTGCGAGGCGATATTTGCGGTTCTCAGGATGACAGTGCCACTAAGATAGGGTCACCATTGCACGACGGCTGCGGCCCAGGTGAGGCCACTGCCGAACGCCACCATCAAAATCAGGTCGCCACGTTGGAAGCGACCGGCGCGTGCGGCTTCATCGAGCGCCACGGCAACCGAGGCCGCTGACATGTTGCCGTACCGGTCGAGATTGACGTACATGCGCTCCATCGGAAGCTCGAGCCGCTCGGCGAGCGCTTCCAAAATCCGGATGTTCGCCTGATGGGGAATGACACAGGTGATGTCGTCAATTGTGAGATTGCATTTTTGCAGGGCCTGCAACGCGGCGGTTTGCATCGCGACAACGGCGTTCTTGAATACTTCCTTGCCGGCCATTTTGAGGTAATGCATGCGCCCGCTGACGGTCTCGCGAGACGCGGGGAACCGCGCCCCACCGGCAGGCATGAGCAAGATGTCCGCCTGCGATCCATCGGCTCCCATGCAGGTGGTCAGAATGCCATGCGAATCGCCGCGACTGCGCAAGATGGCGGCACCGGCACCGTCCCCGAATAACACACACGTGCTGCGGTCTTCCCAGTCCACAATAGTGGACAGTTTTTCGGCGCCCACGACGAGCACCGTTTCGTAGGTGCCTGAGGTGATGAATTGCTGACCGATTTCCAATCCGTACAGGAACCCCGAACAAGCCGCCTCCATGTCGAAGGCGGCGGCGCGTTTGGCCCCAATTTTTTGCTGAATCAGACAGGCAGTCGCCGGAAACAGCATGTCGGGTGTCAGCGTGGCACACACAATCAGGTCAATTTGCTCGCCGCCGACGCCGGCCTGCTCCATGGCACGCAGGGCGGCTTGAGCACCCATGTCGGAAGTGCATTCTTGTTCGCTGGCGATGCGACGTTCGCGAATGCCGGTGCGGGTGATGATCCACTCGTCGGTGGTATCCACCATTTTTTCAAGGTCGGCGTTGGTCAACACGCGCGCCGGCAGGTAGGAACCGGTGCCAACGATTTGGACGGGGCGCGGCGGTTGTTTAGAGCGGGGATTGCGCAAGTTGGTTGTGACCGATTTTTTCATGGAACCGCCGCATCTCTTCGACGATGTGCTCGTTGAACTGGCCCTCCACAAATTCAGTGGCGAGCCGAATCGCGTTTTTGACAGCTAGCGGCGAGCTGGCACCATGCGCTTTGATGCAGACGCCGTTGACGCCGAGCAGCACCGCGCCGCCATGTTCGTCGGGATCCACCTTGCGACGCAAATCGCGAAACGCGCCGCGGGCCAGTAATCCGCCCAACATCCGCACGGGATTCCGTTTCAATTCCTGTTTCAACCAGCGCGCGACGACGCGCGCGGTGCTTTCGCACGCTTTAAGCACCGCGTTGCCGACGAATGCATCCGTGACAATCACATCGGCCACGTTGTCGAACAGGTCATGACCATCAATATTCCCCACAAAATTCAGGCCGGTAGCCTTCAGCAACCGGTGGGCTTCAAGCGTTAGTTCGTTGCCTTTCATGTCCTCAGACCCGATGGACAACACCGCCACGCGCGGGTTCGGGTAATGCAAAATCTGCCGCGCATAGAGGCTGCCCATGATGCCGTATTGGACAAGGTTGGTGGGGTGCGGTTCGAGGTTGGCACCACAATCCATCAAGACGAACTCGTTGTGCGGGGCCGGCAACACCGCAGCCAGACCGGGTCGGTCCACGCCATCAAGTGTTCGCAGCTTGAGATGGGCCGCGGTCAACAACGCGCCGGTGTTGCCGGCGGAAACCACGGCGTCGGCGTCGCGTTTTTTGACGAGGTCAATCGCGCGGCACATCGAGCTATCGGGTTTGCGGCGCACGGATTGGACCGGCGGGTCATCCATCGCGATGACCTCGGAGGCAGGCACGATCTCCAGCCGCGAATCGCGAAATTGTAGACGGTCCAGCTCCGCTTGGAGACGCGCGGGGTCGCCCACCAGATACAATCGGGAGATGCGCGGATTTTCGCGCAATGCACTGACCGTGCCCACCACGATGTTGTGAGGGGCATAGTCACCCCCCATTCCATCCACGGCGATTCTCATGCGAATTGATCAGGCAGTGGTGACCGATTTGACCTGTCGTCCCTTGTAAAAACCGCATGCTGGACACACCCGATGCGGCAACACGCGCGCGCCACATTGCGGACACTTGCCAAGCTGCGGTGCTCGATAGGCATTTGCCGCGCGGCGCGTAGCCATCCGCTGATGAGAGGATCGTCTTTTGGGAACTCCCATGAATCGCTCCGTTGTTATTTCAGTTTCAAGCTGTCCAGCACCTGCCACTGCGGGCTGCCGGTTTCGGGCCGACACGAGCATGTGGCGACATTCAAATCCGTCCCGCAATGCGGACACAAGCCTTTACACGACCCGTCACAGAGCGCCCGCTGCGGAAGTTCGAGGATGATATCTTCGCGAATTTGGGGCGTCAAGTCCACGGAGTCTTGGCCGCTCAATTCGAGGTGATAAACAAACCGCTCAACCACAAGTTCTTGCACGAAAATTTTCAGGCACCGGCTGCATCGCAAATGCACCGGCGCGCTGAGCCGACCGGTGACGAGCAATGCATTTTGTTGCACCTGTGCGAGCAGGTCGTACCGTACCGGGTCAAGAAACTGCACGTCCTCTTCCTGCAATTCCATGATGGCCGCGGGTTCCTCGCCGCGGAACGTTTCGCCCTCATCCCCGATTCGTTTGATGAAAATCCGCATTGCTAAACGCCCCCTTTCCGCCGCACGCCCAGTTTTTGGCACAACGCACTTTCGACAATCCGCGGCACAAAACTGCTCACATCTCCTCCCAACCCCGCCACCTCTTTTACGACCCGCGAACTCAAAAATGTGTATTCATCTTTTGGCATCAGGAAAATCGTCTCAATGGCCGGATCCAAACGTCGGTTCATCAGTGCCATTTGAAACTCAAACTCAAAATCCGACACTGCCCGCAATCCGCGAATCACTACCCGCGCGCCGACGCGCCGCGCGTACCGCACCAGCAACCCCTCAAAATCATCCACCACAACCCGCGGCCACCCTCTCATGGATTGCTTAGCCAGCGCAACCCGCTCCGCTACCGAAAATAATGGCGTCTTTTCGGCATTCCGTGCCACGGCCACATAGACCCGATCAAACATCTTCGTCGCCCGCCGAATCACATCCAGATGCCCGTTGGTAATCGGGTCAAAGCTACCGGGATATACCGCAATCGTTCCCATGGCACGCCCATTCCTCTCACCCATGTTATAACCCGCGCGATTGCAGGCGCAAAAACAATCTTACCCGGCACGCCAATCGCTCTTTCCTCCCCCGATGCAAGGGCATTTCGTTAACTGGGCAATCGCGCGTCACCACCGCAAAATCCAACTCCAACCCGACCACCCCCGTGCGTGGTCGAGCCTCTACTCCTTGTCCGTCCAATACGGACGCCAAGCCGAGTTCATTTCCTTCTGCTCCCAATTCCTCCAAGCGCACCCCACCAACCAACACGCTTGGACCTTTCTACAGTTGGCGGCTAAAAGCCCAACCGACGCCTTTGACTTGCCGGCTTTCACCCGCCAACTCCTTCACCTCCACCCCGACAACCCTCACGTCTGGGACTACTTCGACCTCGCCCATGCCGGTTGTACCGACGACGACCTGAAGCCTATTTACCGCGAACTCACCCAAGACCACCCCGACAACCTAATCGCGTGGACTCGCCTCGCACAAATTCACAAACGTGAAGGCCGCTACCAAGACCTCATCACCGATTGCCTCGAAATGCTCAAACTCAACCCTCGCGACCCACACGCCTGGCTGAACCTCGGCGACGCCTACGCCGCCCTCCACAAATTCAGCCGCGCCACCTCCGCCTACGAACGCGCCATCGAACTCAAACCCAACCTCGTCGCGGCGTGGAACAACCTTGGCAACGTCTATCACACCCAAGGTGAATTCCAACGCGCCATCGAAGCCTACCAAAAAGCCACCGAGCTCGACCCGCACGACGCCGCCCCCTGGGTTTGGCTCTGCCTCACCTACCTCCAACTCGGCAAAACCTCCAAAGCCGAAGAAGCCATTACCAAAGTCGAAAAACATCTTCCCCTCGTCGCGGCGATGCTCACAGAAGAAATCGCCCGTGCGAACCACGAGCTCTCCACTTCCGCCGCCCAAACATCCCTTGCATTCCACCTACTGACGCCACGCACCCCAAAAACCACCTAAGCCCACACTGCGCACGGCTCTGTCAGCAAGCCACCGGCTTTATCTCAGAGCAAACACCGGGAGCGGCCTGGTGCCGGTACTTTTATATCGAACAGGGGTCGTGACAAACAGAACCGCGCAGGAGCGATTCCTTTCCGCGTCACATCAAACCTGATTCCGTGCCCTGCCTCAGCCGCAGGGCTAAGCACGGCACCATTCGCTCGTGACGCAGCCATTAGGTTTTGGAAGTCACGGAGACCGCCCGGTCTTGAAAACCAGTTCTGCGAACCGTTTGATTTTCGGACCGAAACGTGGGTCGCGGTCGAGTTGGCGCACAGTGACGTCCAGCCGGTAGCTCCAGTTACCGGCATCCACGGCGCCCGGAGTGTTGAACCGTCCTTCGGTGCCGAAGACATCTGTGATTTGGAACACAGCCAGCCACGAGTTGGAATGCAGAACACCGCGCCAGATCATTTCGTGAACGAATCCGTCAAACTCACGCGGCGGCGGTTGGCCATCTTGGCCGCAGTATTTCATCCAACACTTGAGATCCCAAACTGCCCCTTCGTCACCTCGGTCGGCGCGCTCCCATAGCTCGCGCCACATCACGCGAATGGGTGGGTGGTCATGAGTGGCCGGTGTCGCCAGCGAGAGCCGAGGATAAGTTTTTCCATCCACAAACGTCCCATCGGGGGCTCGCAAGAAGTGCGGGATTTTATAGCCCGGTATGCCCAGTTTCTCCAACGCCAACGGGACGTACGGCGGCACGACGCCAAGGTCCTCCGCAACGACGGCGGTGTCGCCCGCCGCTTCGATGACCATCTGCAGCAGTTGCTCACCTTGTTGCCGGTTGAAGGCGCAGTGCTCGGGCGTGTCGTCCGGATACGGCTGGAAGTGCGGCAGCCGACCACCGGTCAACTTGGCTGCTTCCTGCTCGCTCAGCGGAAGGAACCGCGCATTGTCGCGCGGCTGCCACGGGAACGTATAGATGCGGAAAAATCCGAGGACGTGATCAATGCGGAACAGGTGAAAGATGCGATGCACGTTGCCGACGCGTGTGCGCCACCAATCATAGTTGCGCTCGCGCAGCACGCTCCATTTATAGAGCGGAATGCCCCAATTCTGACCCCATTTCTCCGTGAACGGATCGACGCGAAAGACTTTTTCCGGTGGGCACCCGCCGCTCCATTCGAGGTCGAAGATGGAGCGATTGGCCCACACATCGGCACTGTATCGGTTCACACCAAACGGAATATCGCCGAGCAGATACACTTTTTTCTGGGTTGCGTATTTTTTCAGCTCGGTCCATTGGGAGTAAGCGATCCACTGCACATAAAGATGGAACAGCATGCGCTGCTCGTACTCGGTCCGTTCTTTTGAGGGCAGCGACAACAACCACGTCCACGCCTGCCGGGGTGTTTGACGCTCGCGAGGCCACTCATCCCAAGTCGGCCAGTTGTGATAGTCCTCCATGAAAACGCGGAACAACGCGTAATCGGCGACCCAGTCCGCGTGCTCGCGCAGAAAGGCGCGCATCTCCGCGGCGCGCTTCGTTTGTTTTTCCCAGTGACGCCGCAGGAACGATTCAAACGCAGCCCACAACAGATCGCGTTTGAGTTTTTTAACCCGCGCGTACGCCACCGGCCCACGGCGCAATTCCTCGATCAGATCCGGTGGTGCCAGTGCACGGAATCGTGCCGGCGTCAGATCCGGTAGGTGTTGTGGATTGGTGGCGATGGTGGTCGGCTCGAGTGCCATCGAACTGATGGCGTTGTACGGCGAGTTGTCGTCGCTGGTTTCGTTGATGGGCAACACTTGCAGGATGCTCAAGCCATGCTTGTGACACCAATCAATCATCTGGCGAACCGCCTCCGTGTCCCCGATGCCCAGATCGTCCTCCGTTCGCATCGAAAACACCGGGCAGAGCACCCCGGCAAGCTTTTGATCAGGTGACAATTTCATGGGTTACTTCCATATTCTGACCAAACCGGTATTTCGCAGGCGACGGTCATAAGTAAAAAGCCGATGGCCACCAGCGAGCACCGTCGCCAAAATGATTCGGTCGGCTGGGTCACCGGCAAGCTTGGCCGGCAGGGCATCAAGCTTGAGAATTACCTCGGGCGAAATTCGGGCCAGTTGTACCACCGCAGGCGACGTTGCCTGAAGCAGCCATTGCGCAAACGGGATGGTCAGCCGCAATCGTCCTTTGGCATGTAACATCTGTGCTTCCCAAAGGCTGATGTCCGAAAGCCACGGCGGTTCGCGCTCTGCGAGTTTGTCGAGTCGATCGCGTTGCCGCGCCGGTAGTTGTTCTTGGCCGGTAAGCCACCATATCCCGATGTGCGTGTCCAACAACACGCTCATCGAGCCGCCTCAAAATCGGCTTGTTTGAGGACGCCTTCCTGTGGTTTGCTCAACAGCCGGCCGGTACCCCGCAGTCGTTGCCACGGTTTTAGAGAGGTTTGAACTAAAGATCCAGCTGGGACGATTCGAGCCACCACTTTTCCGCCACGTGTAATTTCGATCGGCTCCTGCTGGGTCTCCAACTCCTTCAACAGTTGGAGACACTTGCTTTTGAACTCGGTCACCGAAATCGTCACACAGCGATACTAACCGGCGGTGTTAGTCGCGTCAACGCCGCCCCACGCGCTGCCGGGTATTTCAAGGCAACGCTCCGGTCATGAGGCCGTGCGGCAAGGATCCTCTAGAGTTGGACCACGTGGACATCCAGAATGTCTTTGGCCTGCTGAATTTCCGCCAGCACTTCCTCACCGGGGGTGCTGTCAAGATTCAGGACAGTCAGCGCCCGTCCACCAATCTTGTCGCGAGCGAGACTCATGCCGGCAATGTTGACTTGGTATTTACCCATGATCGTCCCAATCCAACCGACCACACCGGGTCGATCCACATTGTGCATGATGAACAGAATTCCTTCGGGCACGGCCTCGACCGGCATCCCATTGATGCGGACGATGCGCGGGAGGGTGCGGGCACCGTAGAAGGTGCCAGCGACGCTCGTGGTGCCTTTTTCGCCCTGCACGGTCACCGTGACCAACTCAGTGAATTCGGTGCTCTCGCTGCTTTTGATTTCGCCAACTTCGATGCCGAGTTGTGCCGCGATCACCGGTGCGTTGACGTAATTGACATCGGCCCCCTCGGCCGAGACCAAAAACCCGCGCAGCACCGCGCGCGTGACCGGGTCGGTTTCCAGCTCGGTCGCTTTCCCGCGAAACTCCACCGTCAATCGCTCCGTGCGACCGGCTGCCAGTTGCGCAACAAGCCGACCGAGCTTCTCGCCAAGCGACAGGAACGGTTGCAGCAGCGCCAGTGTTTTGGCGTCCAACGACGGCATGTTGACGGCGTTGCGGATGGTGCCGCCCTCAAGCACGTCGGCAATCTGATGGGCAATCTCGATGCCCACGGTTTCCTGCGCTTCGTGGGTGGACGCACCAAGATGCGGTGTGGCGATCACCTGCGGCAACCCGCGCAACGGCCAATCGGCCGGTGGGGGTTCGATCTCAAACACGTCGAGCGCCGCGCCGGCCACGTGACCTTCGCGAATCGCTTCCGCGAGATCCGCTTCGCAGATGATCCCGCCCCGCGCGCAGTTGATGAGGCGCACGCCTTTCTTCATTTTGCGGATCGTATCGCGGTTGATCATTCCGCGCGTTTGATCGGTGAGCGGCACGTGAACGGTGATGAAGTCGGCTCGGGAGAACACGTCGTCGAGCTCCACCACTTCCACCTGCAACGCTTTGGCGCGGCTCAGGCTGAGGAACGGGTCGTAGGCCAGCACGCGCATGCCGAAGGCGATGGCGCGGCGAGCCACCTCACCGCCGATCCGACCCATGCCGATAATGCCGAGGGTTTTGTTGAACAGTTCGGTACCCTCGAACGATTTTCGGTCCCACTGACCGGCTTTGATGGAGGCGCACGCTTGGGGGATGTTGCGGGCCAACGCCAGCATCAACGAGAACGTGTGTTCGGCGGTGGAAATGGTGTTGCCGCCGGGGGTGTTCATGACAATGATGCCGCGTTTGGTGGCCGCGTCCACGTCCACGTTGTCCACGCCCACACCGGCGCGGCCAATCACGCGCAGACGCGAGGCCGCTTCGATGACGCGCGCGGTGACCTTCGTTTGGGAGCGCACGATCAACGCATCGTACTCCCCGATGATCTGGCACAGCGCGTCCTCTTTGAGACCGGTTTTGACATCCACTACAAAACGCGGATTGGCTCGCAACACCTCGACTCCCTTGGGCGAGATGGGATCGGCGACGAGGATTTTTTCTGTTTTCATGTTGGCAGCGCTCTTATAGCTTTTTGTCGCCCAAACACAATGCAACAGATTCGCCTCTACACCCGACCGTATTGCTCGTGGTGCGTGGACGCCAAACAGTACCTCGAACAACGCGGTCTGAAATACGAGGAGGTGGACGTGAGTCGCGATCCGGCAGCGTTGGAGGAGATGATTCGCATCAGCGGTCAGCGATTCGTGCCCACGATCGTGGTGAACGGGCGGGTGCTGGCGAATTTCTCAGTGGACGATTTGGAGAAGTTCCTCAACGAATCGTGAGGGTTGCCCAGCGCAACCCGTGCGTGATCAGCGCGGCCAAACCGGCCGCGACCACATCGTCAACCACAATACCCCAGCCGCCGGGCAGCCGTTGAAGTTGGCGAATCGGTGTGGGCTTCCAGACGTCCAGCAGCCTAAACAACACAAACGCAACGCATCCATCCCAAAACTCCATCGCGCCCCACAACGCCACCGGCACAGCACAAATCTCGTCCAAGACCACCGGCGTCGGATCCGGTAGGCTCGCCTGCCGGGCCGCCTGACCGCACACCCAAACGGCAATCGCGATACCGGCCAGCGTGAGCCAAAGCTGGTCGCGCGCCACCCACCACCAGAGCAAACCCACCAGCGAACCGAATAAGCCGGGAGCTTTGGGAAGATGACCGGCCCCAAACCCGGTGGCCAACCACCAGATCAGCCGGTCACGCATGCTCGAAGACCAGTTGCCGGTTTTTCACAAGGTAGGCGATACCCGACCCCACCGTCAGCACCACCACCAACGTCATCAGACCAAGCGCCAGTTTCGCAAACATCAGATCAAATTGCTGACAATCCCAACCCAGACAATTCCAGTCTTCGCGGGCCGCCAAACCGGCCACCAACACGATAATGGTGAACATTTGCGCGAAGGTTTTGTGTTTGCCAAGTCGCTCCGCGCGAAGCACCGCACCTTTCTCGCGGGCCACAAGTCGCATGCCGGTCACGAGAAACTCACGCGCCACAATCAATAGGACCATCCAACCCTGCACCAGGGGCCCGGCCGCAGGCTGATGACGCACGGCGGGTTGTTCAATCAGACAGATGAACGCCGCCACCACGAGCACTTTATCGGCGAGTGGGTCAAGCAGCGTACCGAAGGCGGTCTCCAACCGGTGGCGCCGCGCAATCCAGCCATCCAACCAATCGGTCAAACTGGCGACGATGAACACCACCAACGCCACCGTTTTGCCCAACGGCATCACCGACCGCACAATCCCCTCCGCCGGCAGCAACATCGCCGCCACAAACACCGCTGTCAGCCCCAACCGCACCACGGTAAGTTTGTTGGGCAAATTCATCGCCAGCATCTTACCGGGGACGCATCTTGTTGCGACCCTTTTCCCGCTTCCCCAGCAACGAAAGACTTGCTCGTGCCCACTCGTGGGAAGTAAAGGAAATGTGCAGGGTCGGCGACACGGTTCGTCGCGAGCCGTAAAAAGCTAGCGAGGCGATGATCTCCAGCCATAGGCGGGGGTGGATTTGGGCGATGCTCCTCGGCGTCGCGGCATGGACAAGCACTTCCCCAGTCCAGCTTGCCCATAGGGGCTCATGCGTTGGGCTAGCGACCCTGCCCGCTGCAATCGATGTTGAGCGACGTTTGAGCTGGAATTTGCGGAACGCGGTGGAAAATCGGTGCGTTGCTCGCCTTTTTCGATTGGCGCTCTCAGGGGAGACTTTCAGCCAAGCGGGTGACCGAGCGCGGATGAGTGGCAAAACCGATCGCTGGCCGCGCAAGGAGCCCTTCACGGCAAACCGCTCCGCCCCGCTCTGGAAGCAATGGAGGGGCCCGACAAGGACCATCGCTCGCGACTTCGAGCGCAGCCTCTTGAACACCATGGAGGAGGACAATCGGGTGCAGGGCGTCGTTTCCCCGGGTGGCGAAGCGAGAGCGCAGCATCAAGTGCTCAACTCGATGGTTCAATCCCCACCCGACTTGGGAGCCCAAATGTCATCCGAATGGGAGAGCGGGTTCGCCAACCACGAATACATGATGAGCACGTCGCAGCCTGACCCTTGCACGGCGACCAACAGGATGGAGGAGCTGACAGTTACCCACATCAGCGCTGATTCACAAGGGCGAGTGACGCTTACTTGGCCGAGCTGCAGCAACCAGTTCTACGTGGTGGAGGTGAAGAGCGACATGCTCGATCCGCACTGGGAAGCGATCGCTGTGGTACGGGGACAAGATCAGTGGACACGGTGGACAGATGACGAGGCGACGCTGCTTCTGCGCCGGTTCTACCGCGTCGGATGGTTGGATCCAAATGAGGACTACGACGGAGACGGTGTAGCCAACGGGGCGGAGTTCCCTTTGGGCACCGATCCCACAAACCCCGACACCGATGGCGACGGGATGCCGGATGGCTGGGAAGTAAATCATGGACTCAACCCATTAGTAAATGATGCGGCGGCTGATCCGGATGGAGACGGTGTGGACAATTTGACCGAGTATTTACAAGGCCGGGATCCCAACCGCGGAGCGATGCCGGATGAGGATGGTCAGGTGAACTTGAAGGTTTTTACCCTGCTGGAGTGAGTCGGTCTGATGCAACGAACACACCGCGAAAACCTCATCAACAGCGCAGTCGTGACATGGGGCTATTGCAGAACCGTAGGATTACTGGTCGTCTCTCTGGAAGTGGTTTTGATGATGCCCTGTTGCGGCGTTGTACAGGCCAGCGAGTGGGTCGAACACACGAAGACGTATGAGAAGTATGGTACACTCGGGAGTTTCGGACTCTCTCCGGGCGATACACTAACCGACATTTTGGAGAGTGATGATTTTCCTTTCGAGCCCACCCCAGGCAACTTCGAGGTGATCATCAACAGTGCGTCATTCGACGACAAAGGCCAGATTGGAGGAATCGAATCCTCGGACGGATCGTCTTGTCGCTTCCGCAATGTCATCCCGACGACCCGAGTGCCGGATTCGGCGGTTCAGGTAGTGGGGAGGCGATTGCGCGTGGACATTTCGGCCACAGATGATGCGCATTGCGCCGGGCACATTGGATGGCCCTATGGTGTCCCCGTGAGCATTACCTGGCGTGCGAAATGCGCCGATGCCTGCGCGCAGGGCGCGTGTGAGCCGGGCGCTCTCAGCGCCGGCTTGGGTAGTGTGAACGTCTCGATTGCCTTGGGCCGCGACCGATTTGGCCAATCCGCTGGCCAACTGGCCATTCGTGCTGAGTTGCCGGGTGCCACCTTGGCCCAGCCGGCCGGCTTGCAAGTGTTTTTAGGAGCGGGCGCAGAGAGAATTACCGATGAATTCACAGGTGCATTGCGTCAGGTGCGCACGTCGCAGGTGTTGGCTGATATTGTCGCCAACAACGCGGTGAGCTACCAAATCCGTTTCTACACTGCCGACTCCTTCACCACAAATAGAGTGAGCGGCGTTTACCAACCCAACGGTTCCCCATTTCAGATCATCACGGTGGAAAACCCTGACACAAACACCGTGAACAAATTGCGAATCTCCTCTGTCGGCCAGTTGGGCGAACGCGAATATCAATATGAGTACTTCCCGACCGAGAATCGGTGGGAGTTGAGCCGCGCCTATGGATTAGTTCGAGAGTTCCAGACGGTACATTGGATCGGGGACACACGAATCGTGACCCAAGAGGTTCGAGAGGCAAATGGCACCTTGGTCATGCAACAAGTGGAAAAATATCGCGTCTTCCCTTGGGGGGCGACGAACTTGGTGGAACGGATCGCCGATCCTGCTGGTGCCGCGCTCACCAACCGCTGGGTTTACTATGAGGATCCAAGCGCCGGTCACAATTACAAGCGGCTACGTTACCGCATTGAACCAACGGGTCGTTGGGAGAAGTACGAGTATGATAACGCAGGCCGTATCATAAAAATCGTCAAACAATTCACAAACGCCGCCATTGACGCCCCAGAAGATCAATGCCTCGTCGTCTATTGGGACTACTGGGGCAATTGGGTTCGACGCACAGAATTTCTGCAAGGTCACTGGATCCGCTGGGAGGAAACGTGGCGCACCCCCTCGAGTCGAACAGAGTGGCAATTTACCGACATGTGGGGAGCTTCGATCTTGGAAACGATTACAACCTGGCACACGAACGGGCTGTTCGAGAGTCAGCCCCGCAGCATCCGGCAGCCAGACGGTACGTGGAGCCTGTTCCACTATGCCGTATCAGCCGATGGCCTTTGCAAAATCACCACTAACGATGTCGGTGCAGGCACGGGATCGGCCATCACCAACGGCACGCGGACCATCACCGTCACGGATTTGGCGGGCCGCGTTCTGACCAACGAAACCTATGACATCGCAAGCGGTTTGCTCGTGGCACGCTCCGTCGTGCTAACCACGGACCCGCTGGGCCGGCCGACCTCCATCGCAGACCTAACGGGTACCAACTCGACCACCTACGCCTGTTGTGGTGCGGCCCGAAGTGTCGACACCGAAGGAATCGTCACCGAGTACGAATACGACCCTCTAGGCCGTCAGGTCGCCGTTCGCCGCGCGGGCGTGTTTACGGAGTACACGTATGATGCGGCCGGGCGGATGATTGCCGTGTGGCGTAATGGCACCTTGATTTCATCAAACCGCTATGATTTAGCGGGCCGGCTTATCTCGACCACCGACGCGTTGGGGCAGACGACAACGTTTGCGGAGTCGTTCAACGAAAATGGCGAGTTGGTCAAAACGACCACCTATCCCGATGGGTCAACGCGTGTGGAAACCTATTACCAAGATGGTCAATTGAAAAGCATCACCGGCACGGCGGTTCATGGCGTGCGCTATGAGTACGGCGTTGCGCCGGACGAGGATGGTTGGCGCAGGTTCAGCAAGGAAATTAAGTTAAGCTCTTCGGGACAGGACACCGCCGAGTGGACGAAAACCTTTTACGACATGCTGGATCGCCCCTATAAAGTCGCGTATCCGGACGCGTCTTTTTCCCGTCGTTGGTACAACACAAAGGGGCAATTATGGAAAGAGCGGGATCCGGATGGCGTCGTGACCCTTTACGGGTATAACGATCGCGGCGAACGGGAAATCACCGCCGTGGACATAAATCACAATGATGTCATCGACTTCGAGGGCCACGATCGAATCACAATCATCCGAAGTTCCGTGCTACAAGCCCGAGGGGTGACAGTTCGGCGAACCACCACCATCATGCACACCACAGACGGCGCACCGGCCACCGAGATAATCGCCATTCACGATGCGTCTTTTGACGGTTCGCAAGCGTGGCATGTTGAACACGGCTTGACCAATCACACCGCCACTACCATCCACCGGCCCAGCGCCACGAAAACCATCCTCACCACCGCACCCGACGGATCCTACACCGTAAGCATCTACACTACAGGGCGATTGGTGTCCGTGAGCCGATTCGACGCCCTACACACCCCCATCGAAAGGACCACTTACGAATATGATCCGGCAGGAAGACAAAAATCTCAGTCAAACTCATTCGGCGATCTCATCGTTACCACGGCCTTCGTCTACGACCAGGCTGATCAGTTAATCGCTATCACCAACGCAGTGGGGCTCCCCGAACAGCAGGTTACCCGGTATGTTTATGACTCCCGCGGCCGCCGCATCCAAACCATTTTGCCCGACGGTGCAACGCAATTCATAGCGTATTACCGAACCGGCGAGATCGCCACCAACTGGGGAGCGCGCACCTACCCGGTGGCTTACACCTATGACTACGCAGGCCGACTCAAGACCATGACCACATGGAAACACTTCGCCACCCAGACCGGACCTGCGACCACCACTTGGAATTACGATCCTCAACGCGGTTTTCTCACCGCCAAGGTCTACGCGGACCAAAGCAGCGTCACCTACACCTACACGCCTGCCGGCCGATTGGCCCGACGCACTTGGGCACGCGGGGTCACTACCGATTACTCTTATAACGCCGCCGGGGAGTTGGCTCGCATTGAGTACTCAGACGCCACACCAGACATCGCTTTTACCTATGACCGTCGCGGCCGGCGTGTGGCTGTGACCAACGGCAACATGGTGGCCACCTTCACATACAACGCCGCGGGCCAAATGCTCACCGAATCATTCCCCCACTGCAATCTGACCATCACTAACATTTACGATTCGCTGCTGCGCCGAGAATGGCTGCTGGCCGACCCAGCCAACCTCGCCCTCCGCTTCGAGCATGACGCCGCCTCACGCTTGCGCACCGTGGCGGCTGGTCCCTACACCGCTACTTACACCTACCAACCGCACTCCTCCCGCGTCAGCCACATCGTCCTCGCCCACGGCACAAACCCCGTGCTCCGCACCACCAAAACCTACGACGCCCTGTCTCGCCTGCAGCAGGTCGACCATCTCACCCCAAACCCAGACGACCACCGCCGTTTCCTCTACCACTACAACCTCGCCAACCAACGCACCCGCCGCACCCACGCCGACGGCTCCTACTGGGAATACACTTACGACCCACTCGGACAAGTCCTCACCGCTCGCAACCACTGGCCCAACGGCACTCCCGTCCTCGGCCAGCACTACCAGTACCACTACGACGACATCGGCAACCGCACCGACAGTGCTGTCGGCCTACCCCCCGCCATCTCCACCTACACTGCCAACTCACTCAACCAATACACCGAACGGACCGTTCCCAGCCTGCTATGGCTGTTGGGCAGCGCGCATCCCTACGCCACCGTCACCGTCAACAACCAGCCGGTGCAGCGCCAAGGGGCCTACTTCGCCAAAACCCTAACCGTCCCCAACGCCACCAGCGCCGTCTACTCCCAACTAACCATCGTGGCCGTCCTCAAAAACGCCGGCTCCAACCTCACCGACCTAGTCTCCACCCAAACCGGCATGGTGTTTGTCGCCCAATCCCCCGAGCGGTTCAGCTACGACCCCGACGGCAACCTCACCAGCGATGGCCGATGGGCGTACAGTTGGGATGCAGAGAATCGGCTCATCGCGATGGAGACATTGCCGGCAGCGGTGCACGCCGGTGCGCCGAAGCAAAAGCTGCTCTTCGGCTACGACCATCAGTCGCGCCGCATCAGCAAGGTGGTCAGCAACTGGACGGGCAGCGGTTGGGTGTGCACCCGCAATCTGCGCTTTGTCTACGACGGCTGGAACGTGTTGGCGGAATTGGATACCACCAACGCCGTGCTGCGCAGCTACGTGTGGGGCTTGGACCTCAGCGACACCGAGCAAGGCGCCGGAGGCATTGGGGGGCTGCTGTGGACGACGTTTCATCCGGGTTCATCGATGTCGGTCTGTGGGTATGCCCATGATGGCAACGGCAACGTGGTGGCGCTGGTGG
>JANWVU010000150.1 GCA_025056465.1 Verrucomicrobiia bacterium
AACTGCTGCGAGCGCTGCAGGAGCGCGAGATTCGTCGGGTGGGCGGTCAGGAGACGATCCGCATCAACGTGCGGCTGGTTTGCGCCACCAATCGCAACCTCGAACACGAGGTGCGGAAAGGCACATTCCGCGAGGACCTGTTCTATCGCATCAATGTCGTGCCGATTTACCTGCCGCCATTGCGTGAGCGCAGGGAGGACATCCCGCTATTGGTGCAACATTTCACGCAGCGATTTGCGCGGGAACTGAACCGCCCCGTGCCGACGTTTACTCCCGCCGCGATGGAGTTGTTGCTGAACTATTCGTGGCCCGGTAACGTTCGCGAACTGGAGCACGCGATCGAGCGCGTGTTGGTGGTCAGCGATGCGATGGAGATCGGTGTGGAGCATTTGCCGTTTGTGATCGCCAACGCGGAGCCCACGCCGCCACAACCGGCCGAGGCGACGTTGCAAATGGCGCCTTCGGTGCCGCGTGCCATTGAAGTCGGCGAACGGTTGGAATTCGATGCCAATGGACGGCTCGATTTGCCAAAACTCACGGATGAAATTGAGCGGCGTGCCATCGAAGAGGCGCTGCGGCGGTCGCGGGGGGTGATCACCGAGGCGGCCCGGTCGTTGAACATTACGCGGCGGATGTTGCGGTACAAGATGGATAAGTTGGGGATTCCGCCACCGCGCTCGGCAGCAGCCGAACCGCAGGATGACGAGGACAGCTCGGAGACAGTGACCAGCAGCCCGTTGACCGGTAGCTAAAGACTGGCTTGCACTCCACCATTGCATCGGGAGTCGGGCAGTTTCCGGTAGGCGTGGCATAGCCACTGCTCAAATCTTGGGGAGACTTGTATGATCAATGGAAAACGGGCCGCTCTCTTTTTGGCAACGTGGTATTGCGTGTGGTGGGTTGGGCAGCCGTCAGCACCGGCCCTCGGGTTTCGCAATCCTGACCAAGGAGCCGCCGCCACGGCGCAAGGCGAGGCGTTCATCGCGCAAGCAGACGATGCGTCCGCGGCTTACTACAACCCGGCAGGGTTGACGCAACTCACCGGCACGGAAGTGGCCGCCGGTTCGTATTTGTTGTTTCGCGATGTTCAATTTCGCGCGCCTGGTGGCCGCGATGACATGTCGAAGTTCGATTTTCTGCCGCATTTGTATGCCGCGAGCGATTTCGGCTTGGAACGATGGCGGTTCGGTTTGGCGGTAAATGTGCCCTACGGGTTGTCTGTGGATTGGGGACGCACCGGGCCATTTGCCTACCTCGTGACGGAGGCGAACTTGATGGTGTTGAACCTCGCACCCGTCGTGGCCTACCGGCTCACGGATGAGCTGTCGTTGGGCGCGGGACTCAACATCTATTACGGCGATGTCTTCCAGAAATTCGAGTACTCGCCGTTGATTCCCGGCTCGCGATTTCGGTTCGACGGCGATGGCGTGGGGGTCGGGGCGACCGTGGGATTGCGCTGGCAACCACATCACCAGCACGCACTGGCGCTGGTGTATCGCAGTCCATTTCGCATCGAGTTTGACGGTCGCGCTCGCACGTTCAATGCAGGTCCGTTTACGACGGCGGCCTCGGCTTCGGCCACATTTCAATTCCCGCAATCACTCGCTGTGGGTTACGCGTTTTGGCCCAATCCGAAGCTGAAGCTCGAAACGAACATCGAGTGGACCAACTGGGATTTGCTCAACACAGTGCGGTTGCGTTCGGCCAACCCCATCATCAGTGGTGACCCGCGTTCCACCGTTCCGTTTCATTGGGAAGATAGCTTCTTCTATGAATTTGGTGTGCAGTATCGGATGACCGACGAGTGGGTTTTGCGGGGCGGATACATTTTTTCCGAGAACTCGGTGCCTGACCGCACGTTTGGCCCCTTGGTGCCCGACTCCGACCGGCATGTGTTCAGCATCGGTGTGGGATTTGAACACAGCCGCCTTTCTCTGGATGTAGCCTACCAATACAGCCTGTCAGAAGATCGCACGGTACCGGCGACCAATCCCATCGGCGCCGCCGGTCGCTGGGAGAGCGATGCACACGCGATCATCCTAACCGGCACGATTCGATTTTGAACCACCATGAGCGCGATCCAAACTCTTTCCTCTCCGCCCGTCACCACGTCGAGTGAACGGCCCACGCTGCTGATCGTCGATGATGAGGCCGGTCCCAGGGAGTCGTTGCGCATCGTTTTCAAAGACCGGTACCGTTGTGTGCTGGCCACCAGTGGCACGGAGGGCATTGCTTACGCGCGTCAAAACCCGGTAGACCTTGCGATTCTCGACATCAAAATGCCGGACATTAGCGGCGTGGACGTATTGCGGGAGTTGAAACAACTCGATCCCGATATCGAATGCATCATGCTGACCGGCTACGAGACTCTCGACACCGCGCGGGCGGCGTTGCGGTTGGGGGCATCGGACTACCTCAACAAACCGTTCGATGTGTACGCGATTCGGGAGGTGGTGGAGCGTTGTTGGAATCGGCGGCAGAAAAAGAAGCAGCAGGTCATCACAATCGAGTCGCTGCGCAAAATGAACGATGAGCTGACCCATGAATTAGCTCAAAGCCAGCGCGCCGTCACGGCGGGCGTAATCTCCGCCGGGGTGGTTCATGAGTTGAACAACCCGCTGTCCATCATCGCCGGCTACACGCAGATGCTGGCACGCGACCTTCAGGCGTTGGAGACCGGCCAGCCCATCCCGCCCCAAACCGTTCAGCAGCGTCTCAACTCCATCCAACGCGAGATTGCCCGCTGCAAAGAAATCGCAAAACGGTTCCTCAACTTTTCTCGAACCCGGTATTCCGACCCTGATTGGGTCGAGGCCGGCAAACTGGTGGAAGATGCAGCGGCACTGGTCAAAGCGCACCCCGCCAATCGCGGCCTGGAGATCTCGTGGCATGCCGGTAGCCCGTCATTACGCTGCCGCGCACATCCCGCGGAACTGTTGCAAGTGCTGTTGAATCTTGGCGTCAATGCCATTCAGGCCATGGAAGGTCGTGGCAAACTGCATTTCGAGGCGGAGCGTGTCGAGCCGGGGCCCGCAGAGCCCGCCTTTCGTGCGTCGGGTTATCACGCCAATCAGACATTCGTACGGTTCAGCGTGCAGGATACCGGCTGTGGCATCAGCCCCGAAAACCTCGCGAAAATTTTCCAGCCCTACTTCACCACCAAGCAACAGGGTACCGGCTTGGGTCTTGCGATCGTGTGTGAGTTGATCAAGCAGTACAACGGCGCGATTGATGTTCACAGCACGGTTGGTCAGGGCACTACCTTCGAAGTGTACATCCCCATCGGCGCGTAAGACGTCCACCGACCGCGGCGGAATACAACGGTTTTCTTTTTCCGGCAGCTCGCATCGCGCGCGACGGCGGGATGGTTTAGTAGAGGATTCAACTCCTGCTGGTCAGCATTTCGTCCCTCCATTAGCATCCGCGCGTATGAGCGTTTCGTGGTGGTGGAGCGTCCTGCTGGCGGTGCTCCCAGCGGTGGTCGTGCATGGCCAACGCACCGAGGAGTGGGTTGAGAAACCGTTTGCCCAACTCAGTCACCGCGAACTTTCGGATTGGGGACGAGCGGCGCTGGCGATTCGCCCGGAAAAGTGGCGGCACGGCGAAACCCGGCATTTCATCATCCACTTTTTCCGCAACGGATCGGCGATTGCCCGCCGATGCGAAGAGTTTTACGCGGAAATTCGGGAGTTTTTTGGCAACCCACCGGATCGGTTGAGCGCGCGCAAATCGCACGTATTTGCGTTTCATGAAGCGGCCGATTGGAACCAGTTCAAGCCGGTGACCGGGCTGTCGAATGTTGCCGGGGTCACGCGCGAGCATGAGTTTTTCTATTTGGCGACATCCGCTACCGGACATTACGACTGGGACGGGAAAGTGCAGGCGCACGAGATGACGCATTTGGTGTTCAACCGATTCCTGAAAGGCGCCATCCCTTTGTGGTTGAATGAAGGCATCGCGGAATATTTCGGCCAACGCAAAACGTCTACGACCGCTGAGTTTCGGCGTCGGCTCAGCCAGGCCACGCCGTATCCGCTGGGGATGCTGTTCGAAGCCACCCGGTATCCGAACAGCGTTCAGGAGGTGCAGTCATTCTACGCGGAGGCCGCCATTGTGGTGGATTTTCTCACCCACAGCACCGAGCGGCGCGCGCTGTTGCCGAAATTTGTGGATGCCCTCGAGCGCGGTCAGCCGCTGGCCGAAGCCTGGCGAATCTATGGTTACGCGGGTCAGGAAGCGTTTGAGAAGGCATACGAACGATTTCGCAAAACGAGGTACCGATGACCTACCGGCTTGTCATTACGCTCATGACACTCATGCTGACCGGCTGCGGCAAACCATCGGCGTCCCCGGATAACTCGGCCGCGACTGCGCCCGCCGCAACACGGCTTGAACCACCACCGGGAGCCTCGCAATCCCCAACAAGCTTGACCCCAACGGGCTCGGTGGCAACGTCCCCGCCCGTTGCCACGCCCAGCGTGGCAGAGTTGGAGTCTCGCTACCTGGTCGCGCGCGACCTGTACAGCAAACTGCTGGTTTTGAATCACCTGCCCGAGTTACCGGCTGCCGAGGCACTGGCGATGCTCACACGATTGTTTGAGCAGGAGGAAGACGCCGAGTTACGCGCGGAGTTGTTGTTCTCGTTGCTCGACATTGAGGGCGAAGTCGCCGGTAAGCTTGATCTGTTGGCGCTCGCCATCCAACCCAACCAGCCCTACAGCGTGCGCATTACCGCGGTTGATCTGCTCGTGGAACTCAATCATGAGGAAGGCATCGCGATTCTGCAGAACTTTTTGACGGACCCCGACCCCGAAATCCGACAGGCCGTCGCCGATGCGGTGGAGTTGTTGCGGTCTGCTTCGCGCTGAGCGGAGTTACCGGCACGAGGTGATGGCCACACCTTCCACCGTCATGCGAAACGCGCCTTGTGGGAGGGTGGCCGGAGGTGGGCAACACCGGATCGGATCGTTGCTGTCGTCGAGATATTCCCCTGCATACGTGCCCTCG
>JANWVU010000151.1 GCA_025056465.1 Verrucomicrobiia bacterium
GCCTAACTCCGCAAGCGTTTCCAACACGACACTTCCGAACCCGCCCATGAGCACGTGGTCTTCAATCGTGCACAGCACGCGACACATCTTGCCGTAACGTTCGATGATTTCACGGTCCACCGGCTTGGCGAACCGCGCATTGATCAGCGCCACCGAGTACCCTTCCTGTTGCAGCGCGGCAACGGTGTCGCGGGCAATTTTTTGGACGGCACCGTAGAAAATCACCGCCACATCGGTGCCATGCTGCAGCAACTCCGCCTTGCCAACCGGCAACACGGCCGGGTGTTGTTTGATGGGCACCCCTTCGCCAGCACCGCGTGGGTAGCGGATGAAAATGGGCCCGTGGTTTTGCAGCGCCGTCCACAACATATCGCACAGTTCGTCCTCGTCTTTAGGCGCCATCAAGATGGCGCGTGGAATGCAGCGCGCATACGCGATGTCGAACAGCCCGTGATGTGTGGGGCCGTCGTTGGCCGACAATCCGGCACGGTCCATGGCGAAAATGACATCGAGGTTTTGCAGCGCCACGTCATGGATGAGGCAATCATACGCGCGTTGCAGGAAGGTGGAGTAAATGGCGCAAACGGGCCGGTAGCCCATGGTGGCCATGCCGGCGGCGAAAATGACTGCGTGCTCCTCCGCAATGCCCACATCGAAATACCGGTCGGGTTTGGCTCTCTGCAACTTGATCAAGCCGGTGCCCGACGGCATGGCGGCGGTGATGCCGACCAACTTGCTGTTGACCTCGCAAAATCGCACCATCGCCTCGCCAAACACATCCTGATAATTCGGCGGTGCGCCTGCCGCTTTTGGCGGCGGTTTACCCGTGGCGATGTCAAACGGGCCGCAACCGTGGAAGGTCTGTGGGTCTTCGATCGCTTTCTCGTAGCCTTTGCCCTTTTTCGTCAGCACATGAATCAGGACGGGCACGTCCTGTTGTTTGGCCCACTCGAGCGTTTCGATCAGCTCGCGCAAGTTGTGGCCGTCCATCGGGCCGAGGTAGCGCAAACCAAATTCCTCAAAAATCAAACTCGGCACGATCAACCCTTTGACGGCTTCCTCAACTTTGTGGCCTAGGTGTGCGATTTCGGGACCGACCTTGGGCAGGCGTTGCAGGAAATGCTCGATGCGTTTGTGCGCGGCGGCGTACGAGGGGTGACGCACGATGCGATTGAGATACTCGGCGATGGCACCCACGTTCGGCGCAATGCTCCACTCGTTGTCGTTGAGGATGACGATGAGCCGTTTGGTGGTGTGCTTGATGTTGTTGAGCGCTTCGTAGGTGATGCCGTTGGTCAACGCCGCATCCCCGGCCACGCACACGATGTGCTCGTTGGATTTCGCGTGGTCGCGAGCCGCCGCCATGCCCAACGCCGCCGACAACGCCGTACCGGCATGGCCTGCGCCAAAGCAGTCGTATTCACTTTCCGCGCGGAACGCGAAACCCATCGGTCCGCCCGTCTGCCGAATTTTATGGAAAACGTTTCGCCGCCCCGTGAGGAGCTTGTGCACATAGACCTGGTGGCTGACGTCCCACACAAAACGGTCGCGCGGACAGTCAAACACGCGGTGCATCGCCAATGTCAGCTCCACCACGCCGAGATTCGGACCTAAATGCCCCCCGGTTTTGCTGAGCACCGTGATCAGCTCATCGCGGATTTCCTGAGCGAGGACCGTCAACTGCTCCAACGTGAGCAGTTTTAGGTCTGCCGGGGTGTTAATCATGTCGAGATACCGTCCCATTGTCCGCTCCTTGCGTTACAACAACGTTTCGTCGTCCGCGCCTTTCGTGGCCGATGCCGCATCAAACGGCTCGGCTTGCAGCGACCCGTCGGTTTTCTTGCGCAAGATTTCGATTTTCTTCTGCGCCTCGTTCAACTTTTCATTACAAAACCGCAGTAACCGCGTGCCCTCTTCGTACTTCCTCAGCAACTCCTCCAAGGGCAACTCGGCCGACTCCATCTCACTCACGACCGCTTCCAGCCGTTGCATCGCTTGATGAAAAGTCATCGGCGCATCGGTGGGCGGCGACTCTGCCACTTTCTTGACGTTCTTCATCGTCTTATGCCAACCGCTTCCGTCCCCGTCAGAACGGACACGCTATCACAGCTCCCCTTACGGCTTCAAGCTGGCGGATTTTCTCATCATCGGGGCCACACCACTGCTCTGCGGCGAATGGAGAACCCGGTCGGGCTACAGTAACGGGGGTTGGGTTGCCGGCGGCACGAGGTCGGCCACGGACCGACGATACCGGCTGCGTTGTTGTTCCATCACGAACTTGTCCAACTCGCTCTCCAACGGCGAGGGATACCGGCCCGTATAACAGGCCGTACAAAACTCCGAAGCCGGTAGCCCTGTGGCGCGAATCATGCCCTCCAGCGACAGGTAACCGAGGGAGTCGGCGCCGATGTATTCGCGGATTTCTTCCAACGAGCTGTTGGCGGCCATCAATTCCTTGCGCGTCGGAAAATCAATCCCATAGGCGCACGGCCACCGGTGCGGTGGACAACTCACCCGCATGTGAACCTCTTTGGCGCCTGCCTCGCGCAACGTGGTCACCCGTGCGCGCGCCGTGGTGCCGCGCACGATGGAGTCGTCCACCACCACGACCCGTTTGCCGCTGACCATTTCGCGGATGAGGTTGAGTTTGACACGCACCCCGAAGTCGCGAATGAGCTGGCTCGGTTGGAGGAACGTACGCCCAATATAATGATTGCGGACAAAGGCGTTGCCAAAGGGGATACCGGATTCTTGGTGAAAACCCAACGCCGCCCAGTTGCCGCTGTCGGGTACCGGGATGACAAGGTCTGCCTCCACCGGATGCTCACGCGCTAACGCACGGCCAAGGTTGATGCGCACTTGCGCGACGTTGCGCTCGAAGAGGTCGCTGTCCGGCCGTGCAAAATACACAAACTCGAAAATACAAAACGCGCGTGGTTGTTGACTACCGGCCCACGGGTTGACGGAGTGCAGTCCCTGGCGGTTGATCAACAGAATCTCACCGGCAGCAATGTCGCGCACATACTCGGCGTGAATCAAATCCAACGCGCACGTCTCGCTGGCCAACACGTAGGCGTACCCGTCACTCGCGACAGCCACCGAGTCGTCGGGTGATTTCAATCGCCCCAACACCAACGGGCGGAACCCGAACGGATCGCGAATGCCAATCAGCTCCTCCTCGCCCATGATGATCAGTGAGTACGCGCCTTGCAACCGAGACATCACGGACTCCAGCGTCTGCAACCGGCTCTGCGGCGAAGGGCGCGCCAGCAGATGCAGAATGATTTCGCTGTCACTCGTGGTCTGAAAAATGGAGCCTTGCATTTCCAACTCGGCTCGCAATCGTGCGGCGTTGGTGAGGTTGCCGTTGTGGGCGATGGCAATTTGGCCGCAGGCACAATCCACCACGAGCGGCTGCGCGTTTTTCAAGTTCGAGCTGCCGGTTGTCGAGTACCGCACATGTCCCACCGCAATGTGCCCCGGCAGCGCGCGGAGGGTTGTTTTGTCAAACACCTGCCCGACCAACCCCATCCCTTTGTGCGTTCGCAAATCCACACCGTCGGACACCGTAATACCGGCGCTTTCCTGACCGCGATGTTGGAGCGCGTACAATCCGTAGTACGTTAGATCGGCGGCGTTCGGATGACCAAACACGCCGAATAAACCGCAGTAATGTTTGGGGTAATCGTTCGGCACGCCGTCCATCAGACCGAGCTGCAATCCTCACGCGCTAGTTAATCCAAGGGGCGATAAATAGCAAGTGTGCGAGCAGCCGGTGCGGCCGGATGGGCCGCGCGGTGATTAGGGCGAGATTGAGTTGGGAGCGGAGTGTGTTATCGTCCCGCCGTGAATGTGCGGTTTCGGTGCCGGCAATGTCGGACGGAGTTGGAGTTTGATGTGCGCGCCGATACGCCCGAGCGCTCCCCCTGTCCGCAGTGCGGCGCGGAAATTGGGTTGCGGCTGACCGACGCCATGCGCCGGCACAATCAGGTGGATCGTTGCGCGGTGTGTGATTGTCCGACGGTTTACGTGCAGAAAGATTTCAACCGCGCCATCGGCGTGGGGATTTTTTTGACGGGGGCGGCGTTGTTTTTGGTATGCGCCTGGTTTAACCGTCTCGTGGAAGGCACGCTCGTGTGGGCGGCTTTCGTGGCAGCCGATGCGCTGTTGTACAAGTGGCTACCGGAAGTCACCATTTGCTACAAGTGTCACGCCCAATACCGCGACGTCAGTCCCAACCCGCACAACCGTCCGTTTGAGCTCGGTCTGGCGGAGAAGTACGACCCACTCGACAAACGAGTCGGCGCGGAGAATCCCGCCGCGGAGTGGCGTAGCCGATGAAACGCACACCGATAGCCATCGGTTTGGTGGCGGCGCTGATTGTCGGCGCAGTTGTCGTGTGGTGGCGGGGCGGCATTGTGGCGTGGCTGCCGGTGGATTTGCAATACGCGCACTGCCTCGCGTTGGACGGGCAATGGCAGCGCGCGCGCCAATGCACCGACCCGCTGAGCCGTAGTGTAGCCACCGTGCGCGCGTGGCGCACCGAGCGAGCATACCGGGCTTTTTTGCAGCGGCATCCTGACCACGTCGGTGCACGCATCATGTACGGAAATTTTTTGGCGGATAACGGACGCGATGATGAGGCCGCACAACAATGGTTGAGCGTAGTGAAGTCCCATCCGCACGTTGCCGTGGCCCACAACAACCTCGGCGAGTACTGGCTGCATCGGGGCGAGATTGCACGGGCGTTTGCGTTTTTTGATCGCGCCCGCCAGTTGGATCCCCAGGGTGCGGTTTACCAATACAACTGGGCCAACGCCGTGTTCGCTTACCGGAACGACGCGAAGAAAGTGTACGGGTGGAACACAGACGAAATCACCGCGCACAGTTTGGAAGCGTTTCGCAAAGCGCGCGACCTCGACCCACACGATTTCACCTACGCCAACGCCTACGCAGAGATGTTTTATTTCACACCGGACC
>JANWVU010000152.1 GCA_025056465.1 Verrucomicrobiia bacterium
TTGCCGCTTTGAAAGCCAACGCCTCGCACAGAGGATTTGGCGGCATTACTCGTCCAAAGATTGTTCTCGGTAAAAAACGTTCGCTGGCAGCGGGCTTGTGCAGAAAGTCAACCACCTAGAGGATGCTGGAGCTTTCAGTTGTGAATCGCCATGGGTCGGCGGGGCAGTATAATGCGGCGGGCTGTGGGTATGAATCTGGAACCTCGGTTGGTGGTAGTCGATGCGGTAGAGTGGGCGGAGTCGTATCCGGTAGGCCATCCTTTGCGCAATGTGGGCGAGTGGTTTGTGCGGTACGTGCGCGAGGTGCCGGGTATCGGCACGCAGGTGGTTGCGGCGACCGACAACGTGTTGGCGGCCGTGCGTGAGCCGGGGGTTGCCGGGGTGATCTTGAGCGGCTCGCCCCGTGATGCGTGGGCCGTGGATCCGGTCAACGATCGGCTGGCAGAGATGATTCGTGAGTGTGAGCGGCGTCGGATTCCGTTTTTAGGGGTTTGTTACGGTCATCAATTGTTAGGGCGCGTGTTGGGGGCGGAGGTCGGACGGGAGCCTGCCGGGTTGGAGTTGGGCAACGCGGTGGTGACGTTGACAGAGGCGGGGCAGCGGTCGGCTTTGTTTGCGGGATTGCCAAAAGAGTTGGAAGTGTTGCAGAGTCACCAAGACGCGGTGCTGACGTTACCGGCAGGAGCGGAGTTGTTGGCGGAGGGCAACCATACGCGCGTGCAAGCGATGCGATTTGGGGAGTGGTTGTGGGGTGTGCAGTTTCATCCCGAGCAGGACCCCGACATTTTGCGATTCATTTGGGAGCCGCGTCGTGAGACATGGCGCGACCGATGCCGGTTTGATTTGGATCAGCGGTTGGCGGAGTTGCGACCGACGCCAGTGGCGCCGCAGGTGTTGCGAAATTTTGCGAACATGTGCAGGAGGACAGCGAGGTGAAAGGCGATTTTTCATTTCCAACCACGGTGATTTTTGGAGCTGGGCGGTTGGCGGAGTTGCCGCAACGGCTACACGCATTGGGCGTGCGGCGGCCGTTGGTGGTGACAGATCCAGGGTTGCTGAAGTCCGAGGCCTACCGGGTGTTCGAGCGTGTGAAAGGCACGGACTGGCCTGTGTTTTCGGAGGTGCATCCAAACCCTGTCGAGGCGGATGTAGAAGCCGGTGCCCGCGCCTACCGGGTGGGGCAGTGCGATGGGGTGGTGGCGTTAGGTGGCGGCAGTGCCATGGATGTAGGGAAAGCGATTCGGTTGCTGATTCGGCGGCCCGAAGTGCCGTTGTCGGCTTTTGATTTTCATGCGGACTGGAGTGGTTTGCCGCCGTTGGTGACGATCCCTACCACGGCAGGTACCGGCAGCGAGGTGGGACGCAGCTCGGTGATCATCGTTGGCGGGGAAAAGCGGGTGATCTTTCATCCAGCATTGCTGGCCAGCCTGGCGATTTTGGATCCGGAGTTGACGCTGGGATTGCCGGCAACGTTGACGGCCGCGACGGGTGCCGATGCATTGACGCATTGCATCGAGTCGTTCACCTCGCCGGTGTTTCATCCGTTGTGCGACGGGATTGCTTTGGAGGGTATTCGCCTGATCGCGGAAGCATTACCACGCGCGGTGCGCAACGGACAGGATGTGGAGGCGCGAGGGTTGATGTTGGTGGCGGCGATGATGGGTGGTGTGGCGTTTCAGAAAGATTTGGGCGCGGTGCATTCGCTGGCGCATCCGTTGTCCACGATTTGCGGGATGCATCACGGGACGGCGAATGCGTTGTGCTTACCGGTGGTGATGGAGTTCAATGCACGGCGGAAGCCGGGGTTGTATCGGCGCGTGGGCGCGGCGCTGGGCTTGCGCGAGCCAACGGATGCAGAGACGATCGAGCGGGTGCGCGGATTGTTGTCGGAAATTGGACTGGGGCCGGGGTTGAGTCGGTTTGGGGTGAAGGCGACGCATTTGGAGGCGTTGACGGAACAGGCGTACGCGGATGGTTGTCACCGAACCAACCCGGTGCCCGTGACGAAGGAGGATCTGAGAGCCTTGTATGAGCAAGCCATGTAATACGCAGTTGGTCATTGACGGCGTGTGTCGGGACGGAGCCAGTGGGCGGCGGATGACATTGGTGGACCCGGCACGCGAGGAAGCGTGGTGCGAAGTGGCGGTTGCCGAGTTGGCGGATGTGGAGGCGGCGGTCGCCGGTGCCCAGCGGGCGTTTGAGACGGGCTGGCGCGATCTGGCGCCCGGCAAGCGCGCGGAGGTGTTGTATGCGGTGGCGCGGTTGATTCGGGAGCACCTGGAAGAGTTGGCGCAGTTGGAGATGCGCAACGTGGGCAAACCAATCTCGGATGCACGAGACGAGGTGGCGCTTGGGGCGCGGGTGTTTGAGTACTACGCCGGCGCGGTCACAAAATTTTTTGGCCAAACGATTCCTGTGGCTCGGGGCGGGTTTGATTTCACGCTGCGGCAACCGATGGGTGTGGTGGCGGCGATTGTGCCGTGGAATTTCCCATTCCCGATTGCATGTTGGAAAGTGGCTCCCGCGTTGGCGGCCGGCAATTGCGTGGTGTTGAAGCCGGCGAGCTTGACGCCGCTGACCGCGTTGCGGCTAGGGGTGCTAGCGCTGGAGGCCGGTATGACCGCCGGTGTATTGCAAGTGTTGTCGGGCGCGGGCGGACAAATCGGGGATGCCCTGGTGCAACATCCGCTGGTGCGGAAAATTTCATTCACGGGTTCGACGTCGGTCGGGTCGCGAATCATGCAGCTGGCGTCCCGTGACATCAAACGAGTCTCGTTGGAGTTGGGCGGCAAATCGCCCAACATCATTTTTGCTGACGCGGACCTCGAGCAAGCGGCGCGGACCTCGCCGATGAGTGTGTTTGCGAATTGTGGCCAGGATTGTTGCGCGCGCAGTCGCGTGTTTGTGGAGCGAAAGGTGTATGACCGGTTTGTGGAGCTGTTTGTCGCTGCGACCCGGCAACTGGCGGTCGGTGACCCGTCGAAGGAGGAGACACAAGTGGGACCGATGGTGTCAGCGCAACAGCGTGAGTCGGTTGAGCGATTTCTGGATTCGGCCCGGCAGGCAAAACGCACCCTTGCATGCGGGGGCGACCGGCCGCATACGAAAGGGTACTACCTAAGCCCAACGGTCGTCCTGGGCTGCGAGACGACCGATTGGATCTGGCGTGAGGAGGTTTTCGGGCCGGTGGTGTGCGTTCGTCCGTTTGATGACGAGGAACAAATGCTGCGAGAAGTCAATGAGTCGCCGTATGGATTGAGTGGCTCGTTGTGGACAAATGATCTGCGGCGCGCGTTGCGTGTGGCACGGCGGGTCGAGAGCGGTGTGTTGAGCATCAACTCACACACAAGCGTCCATGTGGAGGCACCTTTCGGCGGCTTCAAGCAAAGTGGGTTGGGACGGGATCTGGGCATGGCGGCAATGGAGGGGTACACGGAGTTGAAAAACGTTTACGTTGCGTTGTGAGGAAACCGAGGAGCGAGGCTGAATGAAATTGGAGACATTGAAAAAGAAAATCGCGTCGGGCGAAGTGGACACGGTGTTGGTGGTGTTTCCTGATGTGATGGGACGGCTTCTGGGGAAGCGGGCGACGGGCCGCTATTTTCTGGAGCATGTGGTCGAGCACGGGACGCATGCATGCAATTACCTGCTCGTGGTGAACATGGAGATGGATCCACTGGACGGTTTTGCGCTGGCCAATTGGGAGAAGGGATTCGGCGATTTTGCGATGGTTCCGGACCTGCGCACGTTGCGACCGTTGCCGTGGCAAGCCGGCACCGCGATGGTTGTATGCGACTTACATCATCACGACGGCAAGCTCGTGGAAGAAGCGCCCCGGTCCGTGTTGCGACGACAGGTGGAGCGATTGGCCAAGCGAGGGTTAGCGTGCAAGATGGCCAGCGAGTTGGAGTTCTTTCTGTTTAATCAGAGCTACCGGGATGCGTTTGTCGCGGGGTATCGAGACATGGTGCCGTCGAGCGATTACCGGATTGATTATCACACGATGCAGCCAACGCGCGATGAGGGATTGATGCGGCAGATTCGACAGATGTTAGAGGCGGCAGAAATCCCGGTGGAAACGTCGAAGGGCGAGTGGGGTTGCGGTCAGCATGAGATCAACCTGCTGTACGACGATCCGGTGGTCATGGCGGATAAGCACGTGGTGTTCAAGCAGTGTGCGAAGGAAATTGCCGCGCAACATGGCAAATGCATTACCTTCATGCCAAAGTACTCCGCGAGCGAGGCCGGTAGCAGTTGTCACATTCATGTCAGTTTGTGGAAAGGCGGGCGAAACCTGTTTTGGGACGAACGACGACATGAGGGGTCGAAAGTTTTCCGCCAATTTCTAGGCGGTTTGATGAAGTACATGCCCGAGCTGGCGTACTTCATGGCCCCGACCATCAACGCCTACAAGCGCTACCAGCCTCTGAGCTGGGCACCGACCAAAATGGTCTGGGCCAAGGACAACCGCACCGTGGGCTTTCGCATCGTGGGTCACGGAAATTCGTTTCGGATCGAAAATCGGATGCCAGGCGCCGATGCCAACCCGTATCTCGCCTTTGCTGCAACGATTGTTGCCGGCATGGCTGGGGTGGAGGAGGAGCTGGATTGCGGACCCGTTTACGAGGGCAACGCTTATGTAGACACGAAATTACCGGCTTTGCCGTCGTCGTTGCGCGATGCAGCCGATCGGTTGGAGCGGAGCAAACTGGCGAGGAAAACCTTTGGAGACGCCGTGGTGGATTTCTACGTGCGCACGGCACGGTGCGAGGTGCAAGCGTTTGATAACGCGGTCACCGATTGGGAACGGCGCCGGTACTTCGAGCAAATCTAACAGGTGGTGTCAGACCGAGGAGCCTGCACTATTTGCGGCTGAAATACCATTCGGGCAAAAACGTAGCGATTTGTGGGAAAAACAAAATGATCACCAGCCCGATGATCATCACAATGACGAATGGAACAATA
>JANWVU010000153.1 GCA_025056465.1 Verrucomicrobiia bacterium
CACGTGCTGCCCAATCGCGTCGGCCCCAAACCGTGGGGTGCGCCCGAGTTATTCATGGCTTTCGGCGCCTACCTATGGGGCCAACTCGTCGTGCAGGTGATCTTGTCGCGGTCACAGGGCGAGCTAGAGTCGTTGTGGAAACAAACCTTGGTCGGCCACCTGCTACTGAACACCGCGTTGTTGATTGCACTGGCCTTGTACTTTCGCGCGCGTCGCATCCGATGGGCCGACGCCTTTGGTCAGGGACCGAACGGCGTGCGAACTGGCCTCTGGGGCTATGTGGCCGTTTGGCCGCCCGTGTTGTTGAGTTTTGCGCTGATGCAAGCGGTCTATCATCAGCTCGGTTGGCCCATCGCTCCCCAACCGTTGGCGACGCTGTTCGTGGAAACGCGCTCACCCAGTATTCTCGTGTTGGTCACATTGCTGGCGGTGGTGACCGCACCCATTTTTGAAGAGGTGATGTTCCGCGGTTTGCTCTATCCGTTTCTCAAACAACGTTTGGGCCAGATGGCCGCCACGTTGTTGGTGTCGGCGTTGTTCGCCGTGGTGCACTTTCATCTGCCCTCGCTGCTGCCCTTGTTTGTGCTTGGGGTGGCACTGGTGCTCGTCTACGAAGCGAGTGACTCCGTAACCGCGCCCATCACGTTGCACGCCGCCTTCAACGCCGCCAACCTGCTCATGCTTGCCTACGTCCGCACCCAGTCATGAAAACCGTCCGCGACCTCGGTGAGTTCGGTTTGATCGCCAAACTATGCGAAGACCTCCCGGCCTGTGGTGACGACTGCGCCGTGCTCCCCGCCGCGCGACGCGACCGGTATCTGCTATTCACCTGCGATCCGGTGATCGAAAACATCCATTATCTACCGGAAACGCCGGCTTACCGCGTGGGATGGAAGGCAATGGCGCGCAACCTAAGCGACATCGCCGCGATGAGCGGCTTGCCCCGCTACGCGGTGGTTAGTCTTGGACTACGTCCCGAAACGCCCGTCCGTTACGTGACCGAACTGTACCGGGGACTGCGAGCCGCAGCCAACCGATTCCATTGTGAAGTGGTTGGTGGCGACACCGCTCACGTGCGGGGCGATCAGTTCATCGTCATCGCCATGCTTGGCGAGGTGGAGAAACACCGCTTGGTGCGCCGGCGCGGCGCGCGGCCCGGTGACGTCGTGTTCGTCACCGGCCCGCTGGGTGGCTCCTTTGCTTCCGGCCATCACCTGACCTTTACACCGCGCATCCGGGAGGCGCGTTGGTTGACCGCGCATTACCGGGTTCATGCGATGCTCGATCTCAGCGATGGTCTGGCCAGCGACCTACAACGACTCATTGAAGCCGGTGGCGTTGGGTTCGCACTCGAATCTGCCAAAATACCCTGCCGAACGACTCTCAACGCAGCACTCACCGAGGGCGAGGATTTCGAGCTACTGTTCACCGTCTCCCCTCGCGACGCAGCGTCATTGCGCAAACGATTCCACGAAATCGGACGCGTCATCCCCAAGCCCGTGATCCTTCTCGACGACCAACCGTTGCGCATCCATGGTTACGACCACTTCCGATCCAA
Source organism: Verrucomicrobiia bacterium (assembly GCA_025056465.1). Lineage (GTDB taxonomy): Bacteria > Verrucomicrobiota > Verrucomicrobiia > Palsa-1439 > Palsa-1439 > JANWVU01. The sequence continues at coordinate 1,559 of JANWVU010000153.1, forward strand.
GTGAAACGGCGCGGGTCGGCGAGCAACTCGCTGCCGAACTCACTCCGGGCACCGTGCTCGCGATTCAAGGCGACCTTGGCGCCGGCAAAACGTGCTTTGTTCAAGGACTGGCACGCGGCCTTGGGTTTCGCGGCGCCGTCACCAGTCCCACGTTCACGCTCATCCACGAATATCGTGGCGGTCGCTTGCCCCTGTATCACATCGATCTCTACCGGCTGACCGACCCGCAACAAGCCGTCGCAATCGGCGTCGAAGAGTACTTCGATGCCGGTGGCGTCACCGTGATCGAATGGCCCGAACGGATCGCGTCGTTGCTTCCCGCGCACACCCGCTGGGTCGAGATCGCAATTACCGGCCCGACCACCCGGCAACTTACCATCCGATGATCACCCTCGCACTCGATACCTCCACCGCTACCGGCTCCGTCGCGTTGCTCGATGCCGACCGGCTGGTCTGGCAAACCACGTTCGCACGCGACGGGTTGTTTCCCGCGCTGGAGTCCATGCCCCTGAAGGCCTTCCAAATTGAGCGGTTCGTCGTCGGTCTTGGTCCCGGTAGCTTCACCGGAATCCGCGCCGGTGTGGCGGCGGTCAAAGGCCTCGCTCTACCGGCCGCGCGACCCATCCTCGGCGTCGCGAGCTATGACGCTATTGCGTGGAGCCTGCGGAACCAATTCCCACCGGATTGCGAACGCCTCTGTGTACTCGGCGACGCGCGCCGCGACGAAGTGTATTTTGCGTTGTACGATCGCACTGCCCACCGGCAGGGCCCAATTCGCGTTGGCCCTTTGGAGAAAATCGCCGATGAAATTCATCACCCGTTATGGTTCGCTAGTGCCGAGATTGAAACGTTTGCACCGTTGTTGCGCGAATCGTTCGGCGGTTTTGCCAACATCCACCCCGCCCCCGTCGTGCCCTCCGCCGTCGCTCTGGCGCAATTGGCCCGGCAGGGCTGCGTGACCGGCTCACTCGAACCATTGTACTTGCGTTGACCCACCCACGCGCCAATCACTCCGCGACCAAGTCGCTGTAACGAACGCGTTGGTCCCCGCTGCGAAACTCGGTGGCGAGCCACAATGGCCCCACTCGTTTGTAACCGTCCCACACCACCACTGGCGTGGCCAGCGTCTCTGTCAGCGCTCCCGAGTACATCACCTGGTAGGTGCGCGGCTCGATCAACAACTCTTGCACCGCAGTCGCCAGCGGCGCACCGGCCACCGGTTCGACGCGCAACACCTCATAGGGTCGGCCTTCTATGACTCGGGTGCCGGCATGTTCCACGCGCAAACCCGGCTCCTGCAATTGCAGCGGCAACAGCAACCGTTGTGAATCCGCCTGCCACACCGCCCACGCTTCGCGGGTGCGTGCGTCAAGCGGGCGCCGACGCACCGACACGCTCACCGCCTCCGCTCCGCACTGAACGGTAACGATGCCCCGCTGCACTTCCCAATCGTACCGGCAGTGACGCAACAACTGTTCGCCGCGCAAGACTTGCGCGGTAAACCGCAACCGATGTAACCGTCGCCACTGACGCCCGCCGTGCGCTTCCACGACCGCCGCCACCAACTGCCGCGCTCGTTCGTCCAACTCGCCCCCCTTCGCCTCCCCGCACAATCGCACGGTGATGCCGGGATTGCTGAGGCGTTCGCGCCGGCGATTCTCAATCCACACCTGATAAGCCCGACCGGGCACGAGACGGCGGTCGCGCGGCAACAACAATCGCACCTGATGGTCCTGCCACCAAACCACCGGCATCTCGATGCTCTGAAAACCATCCCACAACACCACGCGCCAGCTTCGCGGCTGCTCCCCAAAGCCGCTCCCGTGAATGGTCCATTCCGCGCCCTGCTGCAAACAATCCGGTGGCGTCACCGCTTGAATAACCGGCAAGCCGCGCACCTCGCCGAGCTGTCCCCACACCGTTCCCGCCACCCAAACACACCCTATCATCGGAAGCACAAGTCGGTTCATGGAACCTTTCGACTGCTAACCGAGGCGCTCAGTACCGCTTGCGCCGCACGCAACTGCTCGGGTGAACCGAGCAACAACAACCGATCTTCCGGATGCAGCTCTTCATCGGGGCCGGGATTGATCACACTGGTCTCGCCGCGCTCGATCGCCACCACTGTCGCCCCCGTACGACTCCGCAGCTCCAACTCCCGAATCAATTTGTTGGCGGCCGGTGAGCTTTGCGTGATGATCACCGTGGCCAGCCGCGCATCGCGGAACAGTCGCTGCACCCGCGCCGCATCGTCTTCCTCCGCTGGTTCGGCCGAGGCCGTCAGCGTCTCGCGCAGCGCCACCTGTGCGCGGGCATGAAGCTGGATGAACGACCGCCAAAATACAATCGCCAAACCCAGCACCATCAACAACAATACCCCCAGCGCCGGCCCCGCCGGCAACAGCGTTCCGCTCCACAACAACACCCACAAACCCAGTCCCACCGTACCGCCAATCAGGACCAACTGCGATATGACCGCCCGCCCAGCCATATTGTCCGTGCTCAGTTCCGCCAACAACATCGCCAACGCCTGTAACTTCCGCCACGCCGCAATTAGACCCGGTAACGCCACCACCGCTGCCAGCAACCAGAGCAGCCCACGCGCACCACCCATCCAACCCGGCAGGTCGGGCCACCGCTGTTCCGCCCACGGCCCGAGTGCAACGGCAATACCAAACGCGGCGGTCACCAACATCATGTTCAGCGCAATCTGCAACGCCCAGCGTCGCGCCAACGCACGCCCTTGCGATGTGGTCGTGCGCTGCCGCATCCGCGCCAACCACCGGCCGTACAACTCCAACGTCTGCGTGAGCCAAGCCGGTAGCGCGCGTTCAAACCAGCCAATCATCGGATCGGCATTCCGTATCAAGTACGGCGTCAGCAACGTCGTCACCGCCGACACGCACACCGCGATGGGATAGAGAAACTCACTGGTCACCCCGAGGCTTAGCCCCAACGCGGCAATAATTAGCGACAGTTCCCCAATCGGGATCAAACTGGTGCCCACGCGCAACGCCGTGCGCAAATCGTTACCGGCTATGAACGTACCGAAAGTGAACGACGCCATTTTGCCGATAACCACCGCCGCCGATACCAACACCGTCGGCAGCCAATAATCCGCCAGCAATCGCGGGTTGATCATCAAACCCACGGACACGAAAAACACCGCGATGAACATGTCGCGTAGCGGTTCCATCAAGGTGTTGAGCTGACCAGCCTCGCGCGTCTCGCCGATGATCACCCCAATCACGAACGCCCCAAGCGCCACACTGAAGCCGAGTTGCCACGCCAACAACGACACCCCAAAACACAATCCTAGCGCCGTCACCAATAGCGTCTCCGCGCTTTTAAACCGCGACACGTACCGAAAAAGCGGCGGCACCAGGAGCAAACCCAAAACCAGC
>JANWVU010000154.1 GCA_025056465.1 Verrucomicrobiia bacterium
ACGTTCCAACCATGCCGCGCCAACCATGCCGGCAACTCCCGACCCGTCCCATGCATCAACCACACCCGTCCCGCACCCGTCGCCCGAATCGCCCCCACCAATCCATCCCAATCTGCATGATCACTCATCACAAAACCGGTAACCTCGCCGTACCGCCCCAACCGACCCGGCTGTTGGGCCCACCCGGTGACCACCGCCCGCCGATGCCGACCCAACGCTTCGGTCTGCGGCCACCCACCCACCACCAACGTGCCCGGCTCCGCGCGACGCTTCACCGCGGGCAGCCGCACCCCAGCACGCCGGTAGGCTCCCACAAACACCGCCGCTTGCGGCGACACCACCAACGGCTGCACTCGCTCCGCCAACAACGCCAACATCCGCTGCGTCTTCCCCAACGGATACGTCTCCAACACCGCCACCTCACCCGCCGCCCGCGCCTCCTCCCACCAACGCACAATCTGCTCCACGACGTCAGCCACCGCAGGCCAACGAAAATGTGGTCGCCCAAACGTGTACTCGCTCACAAACACATCACAGCGCACCGGCTCAAACGCTGCACACGTCGGATCCCCCACACATTTGTAATCGCCGCTCACTACCCACACCTGCCCGCGATACTCCACACGCACCTGTGCCGAACCCAAAATGTGACCGGCCGGATGCAAACTGACCCGCACTCCATTCATCATCACCGGCTGTTCGTACCGCACCGACTCAATCCGCGCTCGTTTCCCAAACCGCGCGCGCAACAGCACCGCACCCTCTTCCGTCGTCAGATACCCGCGCGAACCCGGTCGCGCATGATCCGTGTGCGCGTGCGTGATGACCGCACGCGACACCGCCCGTTGTGGATCAATGAAGAAATCGCCCTCGGAGCAATACAACCCTGCCGGCGTCCACTCCAACAACCGCTTCATCCCGTTGCGGTCTCACCCGTCACCAACCGGTACAACAGTGGCGCCACATCCGTCGCACACAGCGGCTCTGATTGCGGCAGCTCCGCCGCCGCCTGCTCATCCGCAATGAGCACCGCCCAGCCTGCCGGATCGTTGTCCACCCGACCATGACTGCCTTTGACCACGGTCGGATCCGTGCCCGTTTGCGGGCGAAACGTTCGTGCCATCCGCCGCCAATCAAACCACAACTCGCACGGGTCGTATCCCGGCTTGCGATGAATATCCACCGTGAACGCAAACTCCGGTGCCTTCGTCCAATCCTCCCACCAGTAATACGCAAACCACTCATCCGCCGGTGCTGCCACCACCAGCTCGCCCGCACGCGGATGGTTCAGCTCCACAAAATCCACTGGATGCGCATCGGCCAACAACGACCGCACCTGTGCCACCACCTCGCGCCGACAAAATACGTGGGCCACCTGATGGTCCACCATCGCAAACGCATCGCTCAGCTCAAAGTCCAGATACTCCTTCCCCGCAATTTCCCGCACCCGCAACAACCCCGCTCGCCGCAGCAACCGGTTCGGGTAAATCACCCCTCGTACCGGCGTCAGACTGTACTCGCTGACCACCACGCGCACCGCGTCCAACTCCAACAACCGACCGGCCACGCGATCCACCTCGCGCAACGCCTGCCGCGCCTGCGATGACTCAGGGCCAAATTTCTGCGCCGCATAATCGAGATGTGGCAAATACACCGCCATGAAATCCGGCCGCTGTTTCTCCCACGTGTACCGCGCGCATGCCGCAATCCACTCGCTCGACTGCAATCCCGCCAACGGTCCCCAATAATGCTGCAGTTTGAACGGCCCAACCTTCGCCGCCACCTCCTCATAGAACCCCGCCGGCTTCGAGTAACACCACTGCACCAGCCCGCTCTCCAAATGCAACGGACGCGGTGTCACGACCACATCCGAATCAATGAACATCGAGTTTTGCCAAAACAACACCGCCGTTTTGCACGCGCGATCGCGGGCCTTGAGCCAATCCCAAATCCTCGGCGCCTGGACCAACGCATCCGGTTGCTCCCAAAATTTCACTTCAAACGTTCGGCGATCGAAATAGCCATTGGCCACAATCCCATGAATCTCGGGCGGAAACCCACTCAGCAGCGACGCCTGCACCGAACACGTCACCGCCGGAAAAGTCGGCCGCATCGGTCGCCACTGACCCTCCTGCGCGAGGGCCGCCAATCGTGGCACATCCTCGCCCCGCTCCAAATGCCGCGGCGACAAACCCACCACGTTCAACAACAACACCGGCTTTTTCATAGGTAATGAATCCGCTCCCGGTACCGCTCCAACAACCGCGCGTTGTGGGCCTCGCCGCCGGTGACATTCGCGCTCCGGAACACCGGTGGCTCCACCCCGCGCGCCCACAACAGCCGCACCGTCTCCGCCACCAACGCGTTGGCAATCGCCACCCCCGCCAACGACGATAACGGGCCGACTCGCGTCTCCAAACCCGGCAGCTCCACCGCCGCGTCACCGTACGGCACCGCGTTATCAATCACCACGTCACACAACTCCGCCAAAAACTTCCCGCACGGATGCCGACTCACCTCTCGCCCTCGGTACGATAACGCCGTGATTGCAATCGTCCGGATGCCTCGCTCGCGCGCCAGCAACGCCATGTCAATCGTCACCGGATTTCTTCCCGAGTTGGAATGCAGAATCAACACATCGCCCGAACGGGCCGCTGAGTTCGCCAACAACTCCCGACCAAGCCCCACCACCCGTTCCAACTGCGAGGTCAACGTCAGCGGGCGCACGCCCACGTTCATCCCGTGCGGATAAATCGGATTGATCAGCATCAACCCACCAGCCCGATACACCAACTCCTCGACCACGATGAACGCATGCGACGCTCCAAACGCAAACGCCGTGTGACCTGTCGCCAACGCGTCCGCTAACACACGCGCCGCCTCCCGAATCTTTGCTGCATCCAGCGCCTGCAACAGCTCGCGCGCCCGTGCCAAATACGCTTCCGCCGACATGCTTACCGGCCTTCCCGCTGCAGCGTCAAATCCACCATCAACTCCGCCGCAATCGCCTCCAAATCCCGTCGCAAATCGCCCGGCATCACTCCCACCGGCACGGTCACCCGCGCCCGTGCGCGAAACAACCGGTCATTCGTCTGCGCCGCCTGTTCCGTGCCGGTTTCCAACTCCTCAATGTTCACCCCATGTCGCTGCAATACGGCCGACACCTGATGCACAATGCCGGGCCGATCATGGCCCACCAACTCCACCCACCAACTTTCGCCCGCGACCCCACCGGCTCCCGGTACCGTCGGCGTCACCGTCACCGTCAGCCCGTCTGCCGCCAAGCCGCGCATCGCGCTTTCCAGCTCCGCGCATCGCGACGCCGGCACCTCGACGCGCGCCACCCCGGCAAAGTGCCCGGCCAAATGCGCGAACCGACTCTCCAACCAGTTGCCTCCGGCCTGTTGCACCCGCTCCGCCAACCGCCGTACCAAACCCGGTCGGTCCGCCCCCACCACCAACAAGATCAACGACTGCATCGGTTCCATGCCGCGCAGTCTAGGCGCACCGCCACCTATCCCGCAAGCCTACCGGCCAGCAACCTCTACTGAAAGCTTCTCAATCTGCCGCGGCGCTCGCACCACCACTACCGGATCGCCTTGATAAAACGTGCGCTCTCCCGTCACCCGAACCCGGTCGCCCTCCTCATACAAGCCGGCACGGTTTCGCCCCCGCTCCGTACCCAAACCCGCAAACTCACCCCACACCGACCGGGGGATCAAAATCTTGAAATGCCCGCGATGCGGTTCGTGAAACGCCAACAAGATTTCCTTCCCGTTGTTGAAGACGTAGCGCAGTTCGCCTTCCACGGTTACCGGCTCCTCGGCGGCCGCCGACCGTCTCGCGGGCAGCGGTGCGGATGCACCGGCAGCCAACGGATCACCGCTAACCAGACAGAAAATCGCGCCGGTGGTGTCGCGCACAATCAGTTTGTCCGGTAGGCCAACTACGCAGCCGTACTCCGTCCAAAACAAATCATGCACGGGAGTCGGACCGCCGACGTTGTAGCAGACGTAGAACCCACCGGCGTAGTTTCGTCCGCAGCCAGGATCTTCATTCAACGACTGGGCACAGTAGTGCGACGACGAAAACGTGCACGGGCCGCATGCGCCTTGGGAGACGATCATCCAGGATAGATTCGTTGAGTTGATTTTGTTGGCCCACGTGCCGCGGGTTGGCCCGCGATCCAGTGGCCGGATGGCGTAGGTCACCAACCAATGACTGCCGAACAAATAGTCACCGGCCGCCGACAGAAAAGGCTGTTCGTCCGTGAGCAAAAAATCGTCGTCGTTCGGCGTGTTACCGTGCCGGATCCAACGCACGTCACCGGCCTGCAATCCGGCCACCGTGTTGGTGTCGAGCACCATCTCGCCGAAGTGCGAGTCCCACCGGGCGTCATACCGGCCATCGCCGCGAATAATGTTGAGCGCCACCTCTTTGCCATCGGGAAACACTCGCACAATCGGCATGGAACCGATCGGCAGGTAACCGCCATCACCGAACCCGCCGGCACCGTTGTTGATGTGGAACGCGATGCTGCCGTCCTCAAGGCGCAATGCGTAGTGGCAGCGCGCGTTGGGTTGGGCCGCGAGTCGGGCGCGAATCGTCGCGTTGTTCGGCACGCCAAACGGGTCGGGATTGAGCCACAGATAATCCCAATGAATACGCTGCCGCAACAAGACCAGTCCGTGCTGCTCGGCGATGACCGGCCAACCGTTGGCGAACGTGTGATGTTCATCCGGCGTGTGCGTACCGGGTTTGACCCGCCAGAGGCGCGTGCCATCGCTGTTGCGGATCGCGTGGACGTACAAGTCTTGCGTGCAGACGACGACGAGATCGCGGGTTGCCGAATAAGCCGGTGGGGTTTCCACAGTGCTACCGGCGTTGTAAAGCCAGTTGGTCGCCAG
>JANWVU010000155.1 GCA_025056465.1 Verrucomicrobiia bacterium
GGTAGTTTTCCGTCTCCGCCTCAAACGCGAGGTCAAACGCCCCGCGCGGCAGTTCGTGGTCGGCGTGTCCCCACCAAATCGCCGGTAGGGTTCGTTGGCCGTCGGTCACGGAAAAACGAAGATGTGATTTACCCAGCACCGTTGGTGTTCCCCGCACCTGCACGCGACGCGTTACAAAACACGGTGTTGGATTTTCAACGCCGAACGGCTCCAAGTCCTTGAGCCGCTGAAACAGTTCTTCGTTGAGATCCCCCAGCGATAACTCCGCATCGAGATGAAGTTTGGGCTGCCACTCTTCCGCCGGTAGCGCGGTGGCGGCGTAAGCATCCAACTCGCTTTGCAACGCCGCCTCATGGGTGGGCTGCACGGTGAGACCCGCCGCCAACTCATGACCACCGTAGTTCGACAGCCACCGGTCACAGGCCCGCAACGCCGCGATGATCGAAAAACCCGGTATGCTGCGCGCGGAGCCTTTCCCACCGGCACCGATGACGATCACAGGCCGGTAAAACTCCTGCATCAAGCGCGCCGCCACAATCCCAATCACACCCACATGCCAGGTCGGATCAGCAACGACCAACACGCGCGCGCCAGTCTCCGCCGCACGTTCCGCCTGCACGCGCGCGTTGCGGAAAATCGTCTCTTCGACCTGTTGCCGCGCCGCGTTGTGCTCGTTGAGCAGCGTGGCGAGCTGCCGCGCACGGGCGGCATCTTCGGTCAGTAACAATTCCAAAGCCGCTTCCGCATCAGCGAGCCGACCGGCGGCATTCAGCCGGGGGCCGAGCCGGTAGCCGATGTGACCGGGTGTGATGGGCGGGTGGACTGCTGCCAGCTCGCACAGCGCGCGCAGACCAACGCGGTTCGTGTCGGCCAGTTGTTGCAAACCGTGTCGTGCAACGATGCGGTTTTCACCAATCAACGGCACGAGGTCGGCGATCGTGCCGAGCGCCACGAGGTCGAGCAACGCGCGCAAGTCGAGCATGGCGCGATAGGCCGGTCGGGTTTTGGCCAGCGCGTGAATGAGTTTGAACGCCACGCCCACGGCCGCCAGCGGCGCGTGACCGGCTTCCAGCTTGGGATTGACCACGGCGGTGGCAGGCGGCAACTGCGATCCCGGCTCATGATGATCGAGGATGATCACATCGGTGTCGGTCGCCTGCAGGTGTGCGACTTCCTGAACCGACGCGATGCCGCAATCCACCGCGATCAGCAGCCGCGGGCGATGCTGCCGGCAGCATCGTTGCAGGGCCGACCGGCTCAAGCCATAACCTTCATCCAAGCGGCGGGGAAGAAAGTATGCCGTTTGCGCGCCGAGAACGCGAAACGCTTTCGTCAACAACGCACACGCGGTAATGCCATCCACGTCGTAGTCACCGTAAACAACGATGGGTTCTCGGTCGTCGATCGCGCGCAGCACACGCGCCACGGCGGCGGTCATACCCGGTAGCGCCAGCGGATCCCGCAGATGCGACAGTCGCGGGTGCAGAAACCGCTCCGCGCTTTCGCGATCATGAATCCCGCGATGCCACAAGACCGCGGCAATCGGACGCGGTAAATGAGCCAGGGCATCCGGTGGCGGCGGAGGCGCGACCACCCAGCGTTTGGCAGCGCGTTCGGTCATCACGCAATGCCCGCCCGCAAAGCAGCAGCGGTATAACCCGGTGGACTAGGCGCGTACCGGCGCGGGCTTGCGAGAGGGTTCACGCGCCGTTTCGTGTCGGTGAAACCACAACACAATCGGGCTGGCGATGCAGATTGACGAATACGTGCCGGTGATAATGCCCACGAGGAAAGTGAACGCGAAATCATTGATGACCCGTCCCCCAAACACGTACAGCGCCAACGCCGCTGCCAACGTCGTGGCGACCGTGAGCAAGGTGCGCGACAACGTTTCGTTGAGGCTGCGATTGATGAGTGTGAAGTAGTCCAACCGGCCGGCGCTGAGCTTGCGATTTTCGCGGATGCGGTCGAAGACTACGATGGTGTCGTTGATCGAGTACCCGATGATGGTCAGCAACGCCGCCACCACCGGCAGTGAGAACGTGCGTCCGGTAAGGCAAAACCACGCCAGGCTCATCAACACATCGTGGGCCAGCGCAATCAATGCACCGAGTCCGTACGCCAACTCACCGAAGCGGAAGGCGACATAAATCATGATCACGAACATCGCCACCACCACCGCCCACAATGCTTCCCGCAACAGTTCCGCGCCCACGACGGCGCCGACCCTTTCGGTACTGGCGACCTGAAATTCCGCCTGCGGAAAATCCGCGCGCAACGCCGCGATGACCTTTTCGGCGGTGCCTTCCGGTAGCTTCAACACCAGCGCGTCCTTGCCCCCACCGGCGACATCGCCCTGATACTGGATGAGCGCATCAAAGATTTGCTGGCGTTCGAGACTCTGGCGGATTTGGGTGGGATCAATTTTCTGCGTGAACCGCAGCGAAACCATGTCTCCACCCGAAAAATCAATTCCGTAAATCGCGCCGTGACCAACGTCCAAACCACCTCGTTTCACAAAGACCACCAGCCCAACCGCGATCAACAACCACGACGCCACAAAGGCCACATGGCGGACGGCGAGAAAGTTGATGTTGGTTTTGGGGATGACCCGCAACACACGGAATGCGCGCAGCGTCCCTGACTCGACCGCCGCATCGAAAATCAATCGCATGAAGAACACGGCGGCGAACAAGTTGACCACCAGGCCCGTCGCCAACACCACACCGAACCCTTGCACGGGACCACTCCCCAACCAGATCAAGATCATCGCCGTCAGAATCGTCGTGAGGTTGGAATCGAAAATCACGATGAACGCCCGCTGGAACCCGGCGGTGATCGCGGCACGCAGCGATTTGTTGGCGGCCAATTCCTCGCGGATCCGCTCGAAGATCAACACCGCCGCGTCCACCGCCATGCCAATGGTCAGCACAATCCCCGCGATGCCCGGTAGGGTCAGCGTGAACTTGAACGTCGCCAACGCGCCCATCAACAGCAACAAGTTCAACGCCAGGGCCACCGTGGCCACGACACCCGCCAACCAGTAAATCGCCAGCATGATGACCACCACGGCCAGCGCGCCGAGCACCGCCGCGCGCATCCCGGCCTCGATTGAATCGCGGCCCAGCGACGGGTCCACACCGCGTTCCTCGATGATCTGAACGGGTGCTTCGAGCGGGTTCTCCAACACGTTGGCGAGCTGGCTGGCTTCGGCGCGGGTGAACTGACCGGTAATCTGCGCACGACCGCCAACAATTTCCTCGTTGATCACCGGCGCCGAGTACAACTCACCGTCGAGCACAATGGCCAACTGTCGGCCCACATTGGCGCGTGTGATGCGCGCGAAGATGTCCGCGCCCTCGCTATCAAATTCCAACAACACATACGGACGTCCGATTTCGTCGAATTGGACATACGCGCGGCGAACGTGTTTGCCGGTCAGTTCCGGTTTGATGCGAACGTAGTAGGTGCGCTGGATGTCGCGGCCTTCGCGCGTGCGCACCACTTCGGTGAGTTTCTGATAACCGACCGGTGGGACAAACGCCGGGTCTGTTGCCTCGTCCCGTAGCAGCGTCTCATTTTGTGGGTGAACGAGCCGAAATTCGAGATAGGCGGTCCGTTCCAACGTGCGCCGTGCTTCTAATCGTTGTTCTTGGGACAAACCGGGAATTTGCACCACGATGCGGTCGGCCCCTTCTGGTTGAATCAGCGGCTCGCTCACGCCGAAGCGGTCAATGCGTTTGCGAATGATTTCGATGGCCTGTTGCCGGGCGCTGGCGTGACCCTCGGGGTCAATGTTGGATAAATCCAGCCGCAGCTTGAACGAGGTGCCGCCGCGCAAATCAAGCCCGAGATTGATGCCGGTGGTGACGAGCCCGTACACCGCCAATGCAATCAATCCCAGTGTGACCAACCATTTCCAACCCTGTGTCTTCATCCGAACCTACCGGCTGCGCCCCCGGCATGGTGCCGAGCGGCCGATTATTTCTTCTCTTTCGGTTTTTCCGATTTTTCTTTTTCCTCGGGAGCCTCGTCCCCGCGTTTCAACACGCTGGTGACGGCGCTTTTGGCAATCTCCACTTTTACGTTGTCGGCGATTTTCACCATCAACGATTTCTCTTTGACGTTGGTGACAATCCCGTACAACCCACCGCTGGTGAGGATGTGATCCCCCGAACGCAAACTGCGCAACATTTGCTCGTGTTCCTTGCGTTGTTTGGCCTGCGGGCGAATCAAAAGGAAATAAAACATCACCCCAAGGATCACGAACATCCCCACCATTTGCAGCAGTTGCGCGGTGGGGTTCGGCTCCATGCCCGGTTGGGGCGGAGGTGCCATGGCCAGCCATGTCCAAATTGTCATCACGATTCCTGTTGTTCCTGATACGTTGCGACGAACTCCTCGCAAAACTCTTTGAAGCTACCGGCCTGGATGGCCGCGCGGGCGGCGCGCATCCAGTCGAGGTAGCGATGTACGTTGTGAACGGTCAACATCCGCAAACCCAAAATCTCGTTGGCCCAAATCAGATGACGCAGGTATGCGCGACTGAACTGCCGGCAGGCAGCACACGCGCAACCCTCCTCCAACGGTCGCCCATCATCCCGGTAACACGCGTTGCGAATCGAATAGGTGCCGCGTGCTGTGTACACCGTGCCATTGCGCGCCACACGGGTCGGCAACACACAATCAAACAGGTCAACCCCCCGCGCAATCATCTGCATGATTTGCGGCGGGGTGCCCACGCCCATCACGTATCGCGGTTGCTCAACCGGCAGGTGCGCCACGCTGGCCTCGACCTGCGCCATCATTTCGGGGAATGGCTCGCCGACACTGACGCCGCCGACGGCATACCCGTCGAATTCCATCGCCGTCAATTCCCGCGCACATCGCTC
>JANWVU010000156.1 GCA_025056465.1 Verrucomicrobiia bacterium
AGATCAATCGTCGTCCGCGTTTGCTGGCGAATCAACCGGTGTTGGCGGAGTCCATTCAACGCCGCAATCCCTACGTGGATCCCCTTAATTACATTCAGATTCGATTTCTGTCGTTGTGGCGCGCGCGACCCGACGACCCCAAATTGCTTCGGGTGTTGGCGCTCACCGTCAATGGCATCGCCCACGGCATGAAAAGCACCGGTTAGTCATGAACCCCGTTTCGCATCCACAAAAACCGGTGACCACCGGATTTCGTCGTCCGCGTTTGGGGATCATTGGCGGCGGACAACTCGCCAAGATGACCGCCCAAGCCGCCACGCAGCTCGGCTGTGAGGTCGTTGTGTTGGAGCGGCAGGAGGATTTCCCGGCTCATAGCCTCGATACTCACGCGCTGATTGGGGATTGGGACGATCCGCAACAAGTCGCGCGACTCGCGGCGGAAGTGGACGTTGTGACGCTCGAAAATGAATTCGTCAGTCCGGCCGCACTCGGGTCGGTACCGGTTCTGTGGCCGAAAGCCGAGACGCTGGCGTTGGTGCGCGACAAACTTCGTCAGAAAATCGTGTTTGCCGAAGCGGGCTTACCGGTAGCGCGCTTCGCGGATGCGCCGACACCAGATGCCGTCCGTCGGTTTGGTTTCCCTGCCGTGCTCAAGAAACGTTTTTACAGCTACGATGGCAAAGGAAACGCCACCGTCCACTCAGCGGATGAGCTACCGGCTGCTTGGGTAAAATTGGACGGCGACCGCAATCCGCTGTATGTGGAGGAGTATTGTCCGTTCATTCGAGAATTGGCGATCATCATCACGCGCGGACAAGATGGTGCGGTGGTGCGGTACCCTGTCGTCGAAACCATCAACCGCAATCACATCTGCAACATAGTCAAAGCTCCGCTCCAGGTGCCGGGGGTTGCCGACATCGCGGAACGAGCGGTTATTGCGGTCGGCGGCGTGGGCAGTTTCGGCCTGGAATTTTTTGAGCTACCGGATGGGCGGATCCTGCTCAATGAGATTGCTCCGCGCGTGCACAACACCGGTCATTACACCATCGAAGCGTGCGAGTGTTCGCAATTTGAAAACCATGTTCGCGCGGTGTTTGGTTGGCCGCTTGGTTCACCGGCTATGCGTGCGCCCGCTGCAGCGATGATCAACCTGCTCGGCGTTGGGGACGGCCCCGGCACGCCGGTGGGCTTGGCCGAAGCGTTACGCGTGCCTGGTGCACACCTCCACATCTACGGCAAGAGCCGAAGCGCCCCTGGACGCAAAATGGGTCACGTCACGGCCCTTGGCGCAACGCTCGCCGAAGCCTTGGCCACCGCCCAGCGCGCCGCCGATTGCGTCCGATTCGGTCGGGCTCCTTGAGTTTCGTTCGTTAACCCAATCGAAACACTCCGGCAACTGGAGCGGGTCGGTCGGGCGGGAGGGCGTCTCTGGAAATTTGAAAGTGCCTACCAACAAAGTTACCTGCGGCTGCGGGATGAGCCTCGACCACACCGGCACCGCCGCCGTCGCGCGCCACGGTGAGCTGCTCCAAGTGGCGCCCCTGTACGATCTTGTAAGGTGCCAACGGATGCACCGCCCACACCGGACGCCGATTCCACCGCCGCAATTCTTGGAACCCTACCCGCTCCAAAACACTCGGCTCCCCGCGTTCCGATATGCAGCAAGAGGGTGCGACGCGGGCAGCCGCTGAGTCAACCTCTCCCCACGGTAGATGGAAAATCGCCCTTTAAAAAAAGGCGACGTTGGGGTAGCCACTTGAAACTTGATCACTTAATTGACGGCGCCATGCCTATCGTCACGGCGCCTCGGTGTGCTTTCGATTCTCTTGGCTTGAAAGGGAGGAGTGATGGCTCTTCAGCGCCTCGGCAGTCCTGTTTGCTTTTTGGCGCGACCGCTTGCGCCGACGAGTGTTTCCCGCCATACTCGCGCCGCGTATGACAAATCCTACTACCCCCGTTCGAGTCTTCGCCACTCAACGCGCCGCCGATGATTGCATTTGGTGCGGAGGAACTTCATGAACCAGTCGCCACGTCCATACTCATCGGTCGTGTTGGATGGTCCTGAACGCGCGCCGGCGCGCGCAATGTTGTATGCGACCGGATTTAAGCCAGATGACTTTCAAAAACCGCTGATTGGCGTTGCCTCCATGTGGAGCATGGTCACCCCATGCAACATGCACATTGACCAACTGGCGCGCGCCGCTGAGGCGGGAGCGAATGCCGCAGGGGGCAAAGCGATCATTTTCAACACGATTACGGTGTCGGACGGCATTTCGATGGGAACCGTCGGCATGAAATATTCACTGGTGTCGCGGGAAGTCATCGCAGATTCGATTGAAACGGTAACCGTGGCGGAAGGATTCGACGGTCTGGTGGCCATCGGGGGATGCGACAAAAACATGCCGGGTGCCATGATCGCCATCGCGCGGTTGAATCGGCCCGCGGTCTTCGTTTACGGCGGCACAATCCTACCGGGATGTTTATCCGACGGCAGGAAAGCCGACATTGTATCCGTGTTTGAGGCTGTGGGCGCGCACGCGACGGGCAAACTCGATGACGCGGGTCTTCGGGAAGTGGAGTCGTGCGCGATACCGGGCCCCGGTAGTTGCGGCGGGATGTACACAGCCAACACAATGGCCAGTGCCATCGAGGCGATGGGGTTGAGCCTGCCAAATAGCTCGGCACAAAACGCGATCTCACCCGAGAAACAAGAGGATTGTCGGCGGGCAGGAGCGGCAGTGATCGAGTTGCTCAAGATGGATCTGCGCCCGCGCGATATTCTCACGCGGAAAGCGTTCGAAAACGCGATCACCCTGGTCATGGCCCTCGGCGGCTCGACCAACGCGGTGTTGCATTTGTTGGCTATTGCGGACGCCGCGGGCGTCAAGCTCTCGATCGACGATTTCAACCGCATCGGGAAACGGGTGCCTGTACTGGCCGATTTGAAACCGAGTGGCCGATTCCTCATGTCGGAGCTCGTGGCGATCGGCGGTATCCGACCGTTGATGAAGATGTTGCTGGATGCCGGTTTGCTTCATGGGGATTGTCGAACGGTAACCGGCAAGACACTGGCGGAGGATTTGGTTAACACACCCCCTTATCCAGAAGGCCAGGAAATCATCCGACCATTGAAGAACCCGATTAAACCCACGGGTCACATTGTGATATTGCGCGGCAACCTCGCGCCTGAGGGAGCAGTGGCGAAAATCTCTGGTAAGGAGGGCGAGAGGTTCACCGGTCGCGCGCGGGTGTTTGATTCTGAAGAATCCGCGATGAAAGCGATATTGGCGCGCAAAATCCGCAAAGGCGATGTGGTTGTGATTCGTTACGAGGGGCCGCGCGGTGGACCCGGCATGCGCGAGATGTTAGGCCCGACCTCCGCGATCATGGGGCAAGGTTTGGGCAAGGACGTGGCTTTAATTACCGATGGTCGTTTCTCAGGCGGGACGCACGGTTTCGTGGTTGGTCACATCACGCCGGAGGCTTACGACGGGGGTCCGTTAGCCTTGGTGAAGAACGGTGACACCATTACGATTGACGCCGTGCGTCGCACCCTGACGTTGGAGATACCAGCCAAAGAGTTGGCGGTCCGTCGTAAAAAATGGCGTCGGCCAAAACCGCGCTATACGCGAGGGTTGTTGGCGAAGTACGCGTTGACGGTGAAGTCGGCCTCGCTCGGAGCGGTTACAGATAAGGATCTCCCGCTGTGAAAGGTTGGCCGGTGGCCTTGCTTGCCGGGCTACTACTCGGTTTTGCGTGCGCACGGGCAACTCGTCCAGGTGGCGGCGTGCGCTCGACACCTATGTCTCGAGCGCCCACGGTCAACGCCGCGCCCACATCAAAAGTGCCACCTGCCCAACCAAGTGCTTCGACTGAATTTCGCGGTGTGTTTGTGGCAACGGTGGCGAACATTGATTGGCCGTCACGACCGGGTTTGCCGGTCGCGGAACAACAGGCTGAGTTGGTCCGGCTGTTGGATGTGGCACGGCGATTGGGTTTGAACGTTGTGATTTTTCAAGTCCGACCGGCGGCCGATGCGTTTTACGCCTCGCCTTATGAACCGTGGTCGGAATTTCTCACAGGGCGCATGGGCACGGCACCGCAACCATTTTACGATCCGCTGGCCTTTGCGATTACGGAGGCTCACCGGCGCGGGATGCAACTACATGCATGGGTCAATCCGTTCCGTGCCAGTCACCCAAAGGCCACCGGCCCTGTTGCGCCCCAGCACATCACGCGGACGCATCCGCAATGGGTTCGCACGTATGGCCGGTATCGGTGGATTGACCCGGGTGAACCCGCCGCGGTGGACCACGTGCTGCAGATCATCGGGGATATCGTGGGCCGCTACGACGTGGATGGCATCCTGATTGATGATTATTTTTATCCTTACCCAGAAGGGCGAGCCGACTTCCCCGACGATGAAACCTATCGGCGATCAGCCGCAACGTTGACCCGTGCCGACTGGCGGCGCGAAAATATCAACCGATTTGTGCAACGGCTTTACTCGCAGACCAAACAAATCAAACCGCATGTCCAGGTGGGTATCAGTCCCGCCGGCATCTGGCGCTCCGGTCATCCGTCCGGCATTCGCGGCAGCGGCTCATACGACACTACGTTTGCCGATGCGCGTTTATGGTTGCAGCGGGGTTGGCTCGATTACTGTGCACCGCAATTGTATTGGCGCATTGACGCGCCCGAGCAGAGTTTTCCCGCGCTGTTGAACTGGTGGATCGCGCAAAATCACGCGCAGCGCAAAATCGTGCCGGCATTGTTCACGAGTCGAGTAGCCGATGGTTCATCGCAGCAATGGCCTGCGAGCGAAATTGCGGAGCAGATCGCCATCGTGCGCGCGACGCCGGGAGCCA
>JANWVU010000157.1 GCA_025056465.1 Verrucomicrobiia bacterium
CGATGAGCGGGGTCCGCCCTGCGCCATGTCCTGCGCCCAGACCTCGATGACGTGGCCAGCAAGGTTCCACGCATCAAACCGTTCGCCGAGTCCCCACAAAAATCGGGCGGGCGTTGGCAATGGGCCGTGGCCACCAACGGCCGGCACACCGCGATAATCGGGGATCGCGCGCGCCACCACCTCGCCGTTGGACCGCACGCGGAACAGACCGTTGCCGTCTTCGTCGAGGTCGGCGACGCCGGGCGGGCTCAACCATCGTTCGCCATCCAGCACGAATTTGAACCGATAGGTACCGGGCGGGAGCGACTCACGCCGTTGCCACAACCCATCGGGCGCCGGCGTCATCGCAAAGCGCGGATCGGTGACTTTTCCCTCGCGGTTCCACGCCCAGTCGTTGAAGTCACCGGCCAAATACACCACCCGCGCGTCGGGCGCGTGCAGTTGAAACAACACGTCGGCCCCCGCAGTGGTCACGATTCCGCATGCCACCAGCCACGCCACCGGCTTCATTTGCGGCGCACCACGACGTCGTGTTGCTGACGCAGTTTGACGATGGAGTTGGCCGGGCAGACACCCCGCCAGAGCACGTTCGGGTACATGATCGTGCCCCGGCCGATGATGCTGCCGGGATTGAGCACGCAGTTGCAGCCGATGTCGGCCCGATCGCCGATGATCGCACCGAACTTGCGCAGGCCGGTATCAAGTCCTTCGACCATCACATTGCCGGCGGTGGATTTCAGGTTGGAGAGAACCACGCCAGCGCCCAGATGGGCTTTGTGACCGAGGATGGAATCACCCACGTAGCTGAAATGCGGCACCTGCGCGCCGTGAAACAACACCGCATTTTTAAACTCACTGGCGTTGCCCAGCACGCAGCCATCGCCCACAATCACGTTGCCGCGGATGTATGCGCTGGAGCGGATTTCGCAATCGCGTCCGATGATGGCGGGGCCTTTGATGACCGCGCCGTGTTCGACCACCGTGCCCTCACCGATGAACACGTCTGCCGCGATGTAGGGTTGGCCGAGCACACGACCGAGGTTGGCGGGTTGCAGGCGTTTTTGGGTGACGGTTCCGATGTGAGCCAGCGCCTCCCAAACATACCGGCAGCCATCGAACAACTCGGGGCAGGGACATTGATCCATGTCGAGCAAATCAGCCGGCTCAAACATGGCGCGCATCGTAGTGAATCGCGCGCGGCAAAAGCAAGCGGCGCGGGGCGGGGCGGAAAAATTTTGGTGCGGGAGCAGGGCGGGTTTTGTTACGGTTGGCAGCGGGGATGGCAAGTGTAACGACGGAATCAGAACGTCGGAACCTGTCGCGCGCACCAGCCGTGGAGGTGGAGAATGTGGTGCGGCGGTTTGGCGATGTGGAGGCGTTGGCACGCGTATCACTGACCGTTCGGCAGGGTGAATTTTTCTCCCTGTTGGGACCTTCGGGATGCGGGAAGACAACGTTGTTGCGGATCATTGGCGGGCTGGACGTGGCCGATGAAGGCACGGTGCGAATTGGTGGGGTGGACATGCGCGCGATCCCCGCGCACAAACGACCGGTCAACACGGTGTTTCAGTCGTATGCATTGTTTCCACATCTGACGGTGCGCGACAACGTGGCGTTTGGGTTGCGGATGAAACGAGTGGCGCCCGTGGAGATTGCGCGGCGGGTGGCGGCCGTGATGGAGATGGTGGAGATTGCCGAGCTGGCGGATCGCAAGCCGGCACAGTTGTCGGGCGGACAGAAACAGCGGGTGGCGCTGGCGCGAGCGATTGTCAATGAGCCGCAGGTGTTGTTGCTCGATGAACCGCTGGGCGCGCTGGATTTGAAATTGCGCAAACAGTTGCAGGTGGAGTTGCTGTCGTTGCAACGGCGTCTCGGCATCACGTTCATTTACGTCACCCATGATCAGGAAGAGGCGTTGGTGATGAGCGACCGCATTGCGGTGATGCGCGCCGGTCGGATTGAGCAGATGGGCGATGCCGAGGCGTTGTATGAGCGACCGCGCAACCGGTTCGTGGGGCAGTTTCTCGGGTCGGTGAATCTGATTGATGCGACGGTGAAACGGCGAGAGGGCGACGACCTTTGGGTGGAGACGGAAGTGGGCACGTTGCGGGTCAGCGCGAACGGGCAGACCAGCCCGGCCGCTCAGCAATCGAAGTTCACGCTGGCGATTCGGCCCGAAAAAGTTTCGATGTTTCCGGCAACCGAGGGAGTAGGCGAGAACCGATTCCGCGTGCGGGTGGAGGAGTTGATCTACATCGGGTCGGAGACGCATTACCTGTTGCGGGCCGGTAGTCTGACGTTGCGGGCCGAGGTGATGAACGTGCGTGTGGGGTCGCAGGGGTTTGATTTGGGACAGGAAGCGATGGTGTACTTGCCACCGGGCGGCTTGATCATTTTGGATGATTGACCAAACGCAGAGGCCACTGGACGGATGCGAGCGCGTTGGTCGCGCGCGCCGTGGCAGCCAACATGAAACTCTACCGCGACGGGGCTGAGGGATGAGCAGACCACAGAAATTGCAGGTCCGGTACGGGGAGCGGTTGACACCGTGGGGTGAGGTGTGGCGCTCGGCTTTGACGAGCGGGCCGGGGATTGCGTGGGTGACGATTTTTCTGTTGCTGCCGTTGGTGGCGATTTTCGTGATCAGCTTTTTGAGTGTCGGCGAAGACAAACCGGCAGATTTGCCGTTCACTTTGGAGAATTACACACGGTTTTTTGGCTTTGGGTATTTTGGGTTTGATCCGTTGTACCCGGTGATCATCGGCCGCAGTTTGGTGTTGGGAGCCGGCACGGCGGCGCTATGCGTGGTGGCGGCGTTGCCGTTGGCGTTTTTTATCGCAGCCCTGCCGGGTCGGTACAAGAATTTGGCGCTGACGCTCGTGATCATTCCGTTTTGGACGAATCTGCTTATTCGGACCTATGCGTGGCAGATTTTGTTGGCGCCGCACAGTTTGTTGGCGAACGCGGCGGCAGCGTGGGGATTGGTGCCAGCAGGACACGCGCTGTATCCGAGCATGATGGCGGTGTACCTGGGGATGGTGTGCGATTATCTGCCGTTTTTGGTGCTGCCTCTGTATTCGTCGGTAGAGAAGTTGGATTGGAGTTTGGCGGAGGCGGCAGCGGATTTGGGGGCCAACCGGGTGCAGGTGTTTCGGCACGCGATTTTGCCGCAAATCACGCCGGGTTTGGTGGCCGGTATCATTCTGGTGTTCATACCGGCGACCGGTCAGTTTGTGATCCCGGATCTGTTGGGCGGCGGCAAAGTGGACATGGTGGGCAATCTGATTTCGCGGCAGTTTGGAGTGAGCCGTGACTGGCCGTTCGGGTCGGCCGTGGCGATTTGGGCAATGGCGATCGTGATGGTCGGGTTATGGTTGTATGCGCGGCAGGCGCGTAAGAGCGGAGAGTCCATCGTATGAGACGACGGATTTCGGCGCCAATGTGGTTGGTGGCTGCGCTGCTGTATGTGTTCATGTACGCACCGATCGCTGTGGTGGTGGTGTACTCGTTCAACGCGGCGAAGCACGGGGGGCCGTGGGCGGGGTTTACGACGGAGTGGTATGCGCGGTTGTTGGACGACGAATTAAAAAAACAAGCGGCGCTCAATACGTTCATTCTTGCGGGCGTCAGCACGGCGGTGGCGACCGTGATTGGGACGATGTTGGGCTACGGGCTGAGCCGGTATTGGTTTCCCGGCAAGCGCTTGTTTTCGTGGCTGATGTACATCCCCGTGGTGATACCGGACATTGTGATGGCGGTGGCGATGTTGATGTTTTTCGGGCTGGTGCGGGAATGGATTGGGTTGTTCGAGTTGGGGATGACGACGATGATCATCGCGCACATCACGTTTCAAATCCCGTTTGTGGCGATCGTGGTGCGAGCGCGGTTGATCGGGCTGGATCCGTCACTCGAGGAAGCCGCGCATGACCTGGGCGCCAATTCATGGCAGACGTTTTGGCAGGTGACGTTTCCGCAGATGGTGCCCGGTATTCTGGCGGGGGCGATGCTGGCTTTTACGTTGAGTCTGGATGATTTTGTCGTTAGCTTTTTCACCACGGGTCCCGGCGCGACGACCTTGCCGATTTTGATTTACGCATCGGTCAAACGCGGGGTGACACCGGACATCAACGCGTTGTCGGCGTTGATTGTGGCGGCATCGGTTGTGGGGACGTTGGGGGTGACGTTGTTGCAGCGACAACCTCATAAAATAGGAGGATGACACATGCGCAAGTGGCTGTTGGCCGTGGTCGCGATGGGGCTGTTGGCCCCGCTGGCGTTCGCTCAGAAAAATCGGCTGAACATCTACATCTGGAGCGAGTACATCGATCCCGAGATCGTGACCGAGTTTGAGAAGAAGTTTGATTGTAAGGTCACGATTGATTTGTACGAGGACAACGAGAGCATGCTCGCCAAGCTTCAACAGGGCGGTACCTCGTTGTACGACATTTGCGTGCCGTCGGATTACATCGTACCGGAGTTGATTCGGCGCAAACTCATCCAACCGCTGCGGCACGAAAACATCCCCAACATGAAGAACATTGACCCGCGATTTGCCAACCCACCGTTTGACCCCGGCAATAAGTACAGCGCGCCGTATCAATGGGGCACGGTAGGGATTTATGTGCGGGAGGAGGGCAAGCCGGTCGAGGAGACCTGGGGATTGATTTTTGATCCGGCGAAACAGCCCGGGTCGTTTTACCTAATTGATTCCATGCGCGAGGCGTTTGGTGCTGCGTTGCGCTATCTGGGGCACAGCATCAACAC
>JANWVU010000158.1 GCA_025056465.1 Verrucomicrobiia bacterium
GATTGCGCAGCGGCACGCGACTATCATTTCAAGCAAACCGGTAGGTATGTGCCCATCATCACGGACGGGGGCATGAGCAAAGGCGGAGACATTTGCAAAGCGTTCGCGTGCGGGGCAGACGCCGTGATGATTGGAAGTGCGTTTGCGCGGGCGAAAGAGGCACCGGGTCGTGGATACCATTGGGGCATGGCCACGCCGCACGCCAACCTCCCGCGCGGCACACGAATTCGCGTGGGAGTGACCGGTACGCTACGACAAATTTTGTTTGGGCCGGCCGAGCTGGACGATGGGTCGCAGAACCTGATGGGTGCGCTGGCCACGTGCATGGGCAGCGTGGGCAAGCGCACGATTCGCGAGTTTCAGGAAACCGAAATCATCATCGCGCCGGCGATCAAGACCGAAGGGAAAGTGTTCCAAACGATCCAGGGCGTGGGGATGGGTAAATAGGTTCGCGCGCGGATCGCGGTACACGAGGTCAACACGCATGTCGAATCCGTTGCGACTTCAGACCGTTGTGGATTTGGTGCAACCGCAATCGGCCAAGCCACGGCGACGCCGTTCGCGCACCGGGGCCGGTAACGGCGGTCGAGCCAAACCCGAGCAGATCATCATTTTGGACTTTGGCTCGCAGTACACGCAAGTGATCGCGCGGCGGGTGCGCGAGTGTGAGGTGTTTTCTCAAATCCTGCGGTTTGACACGCCAGCGGTGAAATTGGCCGCACTGCGACCGCGCGGCCTAATCCTCAGTGGTGGTCCAGCCAGCGTGTATGCGAAGGCTGCGCCCCTGCCGGACTCGGAAATTTGGCGGTTGGGAGTACCGGTATTGGGGATTTGTTACGGGATGCAGGCGTTGGCGCATCAACTTGGTGGGAAGGTGGAGCCGAGCGCCAAACGCGAGTATGGCCACGCCGAAATTGAGATCGTAAAGACCACGGGCTTGTTCGACGGCATGGAGTCGCGCCAAAAAGTATGGATGAGCCATGGCGATCGCGTAACGCAGTTGCCGGCAGGCTTCGAAGTGTTGGCAAGCAGTAGCAACTCGCCCTATGCAGCGATCGGGGACACACGCCGGCAGCTATATGGGTTGCAATTTCACCCCGAAGTGCATCACACACCAAACGGTCGGCAAATACTCGAGAACTTTGTGCACCGCATCTGCGGCTGCGGACGCGGTTGGACACCGCGGTCGTTTGTCGAGCAAGCCATTGAGGAGATCCGCGAGCGCGTGGGCGCGGAGCGCGTCATTTTGGGATTGTCGGGCGGGGTGGACTCCAGCGTGGCGGCGGCATTGATTCATCGCGCGATTGGTGATCAGCTCACGTGCGTATTCGTCAACAACGGCCTACTGCGCAAGGGCGAGGCCGAGGGGGTGCAACGGGTGTTTGGCCAAAACTTGCATATTCGCCTGCACTATGAGGACGCCAGTGAGATTTTCCTGCGCCGACTCAAGGGGGTCACGGACCCCGAAAGGAAACGAAAAATTATCGGGCGCACATTCATCGAGGTGTTCGAGAAGGCCACGCGCAAAGCGGGTCATGCGCGGTTCTTGGCGCAAGGCACCACGTATCCCGACGTGATTGAGAGCGTGCCCATCGGCGGCAACCCGGCCGCATTGATCAAGAGCCATCACAACGTTGGCGGGCTGCCCAAACGAATGAAGTTTGAGTTGCTGGAACCACTGCGATCGTTGTTCAAAGATGAAGTGCGACGGGTCGGCGAAGAGCTGGGGCTGCCACGCGAGATTGTGTGGCGGCAACCGTTCCCCGGGCCAGGTCTCGCTGTGCGCATCCTCGGCGAGGTAACACCTGAGCGGCTGGCGATCGTGCGCGAAGCGGATTGGATTGTGATTGATGAGATGAAGAAAGCCGACCTGTACTACAAAGTGTGGCAGACGTTCGCCGTGTTGTTGCCGGTGAAAACCGTGGGCGTGATGGGCGATGAGCGAACCTACGACAATGTCATCGCCATTCGCGCCGTCGAGAGCGTGGACGGGATGACGGCGGATTGGGTTCGGCTGCCATACGAGTTGATGCAGCGATTGGCCTCGCGCATCATCAATGAAGTGAAAGGTGTCAACCGCGTTTGCTACGACATCTCCAGCAAACCGCCCAGCACGATCGAGTGGGAGTAACATGACGGCGCGGTGGCGACGAGCCTTGCAGACCGCGCTGGTGTTGACGACCGGGTGGCTGGCCTGTTCAAGCAGTGAAGCAGCCAGTAATGTTTTTTTGGCCGGTAGCTTCAACGAGTGGAACCCGACGAATACTGCCTGGCAACTGCAGCCGCTGACTAATCAGATTTGGGCGCTGGAGCAATTCTTCGCACGCGACCGACACGAACTGAAATTCGTCGTGGACGGCCAGTGGCGCGGAATGGGCGCGGGCGGACGGTTGGTTACCGGCGGGGAAAACATTCGCTGGGAGGTCACACGTTCGGGTGTTTACCGAATCGAGTTGGATCTGCGGGAGCAACAGTGGCGCGCGCAACAAGCCAGGGCACACCGACCATACGCAGTTCTGCGTATGCGAGGCACCCCGGCCGTGAACCGACCAGTATGGTTGGACGCCAGCGAAAGCATTTCCCGCAGCGGGCGAACCAATCTGACCTATCGGTTCTGGCAGGACGAAGGGGACGCCGCGCGCGTGGAGCTACCGGCGAGACCGGTGGATACGCCGCGCGTGCGCATCACGTTGCCGCGTGATGGCAACTACCGGTTTTGGTTGGCCGTGGATGACGGCGAACCCAGCGAGCCGGTCAGCCTGACGGTTCGTGCGCAACGAACGTATCAGGTGGTCGGCGATTGGACGGCATCGGACCCGTTGAACCCGGTCACATTTTTGCAGCCGGTCGAGCCGGGCATTTACGAGCGATGGCTGCGCTCGGACCAACCCGGCGAGTATCAGTTGTTGCTCATTCGCAATCATGACCCGGCCGTCGTGCTGCATTTTCTGACGGTCAGCGTCACGCAAACCAACGCACAGTACTGGCGTGTCCGCTATGAGGAGGACGTGGATTCGTTTCGGTGCGATCCGGTAGCGGCAACTGAGTTTGTGTTTGATCCCGCGGATTTCCCCTTGCTCGAAGATCACGGGGTGGTTATCGAGAGCGTCCATCTGGCCGGTACGTTCAACGATTGGAGCATCACGCGCCACGCGATGGAGCGACAATCCGACGGCACCTACCGGATCGCGTTGCCGCTCGATGAAGGGCTGCACCACTACAAATTTGTCGTCAATGGCTCAATCTGGCTGACCGACCATCGTGCGGACCCAACGCTCGGCGCCGACGACGGTCACGGCGGTCGCAACTCGGGCGTGTATGTTGGGCGGCGCGGGAACGAGTATGGCGAGCTGCGACCAAATCACATCCTGATGGAGGCCGTGCGGGTGCAGGTCAACCGGGTGTCTGCGGAGTTGATTGAGGTGACCGCGCGCACGGTCGCGCGCGATGTGGAGCGAGTCGAGGTGCAACTGGGGAACGCAACCCGCGCGTTGCGGCGGAGCGGCACGGCCTTTGGGTTCGATCACTGGCGCGATGAAACTTTTGTCGGGACAAACGTCACCGGCATAGCGGTGAGGCTCGTAGACGGAAGTGCTCGCGAGGAGCTGGGGCCGGTCGAGGTGCCGGCGGTACCGGTGTTTGCCACGCCCGAGTGGGCCAAGCACGTGGTGTGGTACCAAATCTTTCCCGATCGCTTCGCCAACGGCACGCGCGAAAATGACCCGCCCCGCGCGTTGCCGTGGAAGTGGGACTGGTACCAGTTCGCAGCGTGGGAACAACCCAATGAAGATCGAACGTTTTCGCCCGATTGGTACAACCGCTGGTTTGGCGGAGACTTTCAGGGAATCATCCAGCGGCTGGGTTACCTGCGCGATCTGGGGGTGACGGCGTTGTATCTGTGCCCGGTATTCGAGGCGCGATCGTATCACGGGTACGACACCACGGATTACCGGCACATCATGCGATGGTTTGGATTCCGCGAATCATTTCCCGTCGAGACCCTTGATCCGTCCACGTGGCAGTGGACGAAATCCGACCGGCTGTTTTTGGAATTTCTGCAGCGGGCGCGGGCCGCCGGGATGAAGGTGATTGTGGACGGCGTGTTCAATCACATGGGGCGCGATAGTTTTGCCCTGCAGGACGTGCTTACCAACGGCGCGCAATCCATCTACGCCGACTGGTTCGACGTGACCGACTGGGGGCCGCCTGTTCGGTACAACTCGTGGGACGGCGGCGGATGGATGCCCAACTTTCGCAAAAATCAACGGCATGGCATCGCGTCGCCAAGCGCTCGCGAGTATTTGTTGAACATCACGCGTCGTTGGATGGACCCGAATGGCGATGGCGACCCAAGCGACGGCGTGGATGGGTGGCGACTCGACGTGGCCGCGGACATACCGGCTGCGTTCTGGCGCGACTGGCGCAAGTTCGTCAAATCCATCAACCCAAACGCCTACATCGTCGGTGAGCATTGGGGTGAACCAGTTGATCACCTGCGGGGGGATCAATGGGATGCGACCATGAACTATGCATTCGCGGTGCGGGCAATTCGGTTCTTCATTGATCGCGACCGAAAAATCACAGCGAGCGAGTTCGATCGTCAGTTACGCGAGCTTCGCGAAAAATATCCGTTGCAGGTCAATTTGGTGATGCAAAATCTGTTCGATTCGCAC
>JANWVU010000159.1 GCA_025056465.1 Verrucomicrobiia bacterium
GCACTGGAGCGAAAACGGATTGCGCTGCTTAAGGGTGCCCCCGACAACAGTCCCTCACTACGCATGATGCGCGCGGTGCGTGACTGACTGTGAGATACCGGCTTGCCGTTGGAGCGACCGAGGAGCCGATCGGCAGACCCCTGCAATCAACAGTTGTCGTGGTGCTAGCGGCCAGTTTGGCGTTCACATTCGCTTGGCCGCCCGTGATCTTCGGTCGGTTCTTACTCTTCGAGTTTCAGTCGGCGGTGGATTCGGTGGCGCAACTCCGTATCGGCGATGTCGGTTGGAATCACTTCATCGGCGCGCGCGAAAGTGGACGCTTGGTTGCCGATCGCCAGAACCGGCAGGTGGGCGAGAGCTGGCACGGCGCGCAGTTGTTGCAAGGCGACGACGGCAGAGGCCGCGCGGCCGTCGAGCAAGACGACATCTGGGTGGCCACGCTCAACGGCCGCACGCAGCTCAGCCAACACGGTTTGGACGGTGATCAGCAGGCGCGGATGGGCCAGTGCTTGAACCAGCGGTTGCGCGGCCGGTAGGTTGGCCGCGAAAAGCAACAGTTTAGCGAATCCGCACTCCGTGCGGATTTCATGGACGATGTCGGTGATCGCAGCGGATCCCTTGGAGTAAAAGCGCCGGGCACCCAGTTGCAGCGCGCGTTGGACGTCATCGGGCCAGGCACGATTCGAGAGCATAAACACCGGTACGGCATGGAGCGAGGGGTCTTGTCGGAATTGCTCGAGCACCTTAAACCCGTCGATCCCCGGTAGCATAATGTCGAGCAAGACCACATCGGGTGGGTTTTGGTAGGCGGCCGCCAACCCCTTTTCGCCGTCGCGGGCCGTCGTGACGTCGAAGCCTTCGCGTCGGAACTTCTCGGAATAAATGCGTTGGATGTGCTCGTTATCTTCAATGAGCAGCAGTTTTGGCATGATGACACTTCTCCAGCGTGGTGGCGACCCGATCCAGCATCGTTTGCACGGTGAACTCCGCCTTGGAAAGGACACCTTCTGTGTGTGCGCACAAGGTAGCGGATTCCTCCGGTGCGAGGACGTCGCCGGTAATGACCAGCACCCGGCAGTCCTGTAATTCAGGGCGTGAGGCAATGTGCCGAAGCACGGCCCAACCATCTACATCGGGCATTCGCAGATCAAGCAGCAGCAGGTCAGGACGGGAAGCGTCAAGTTTGGCGATGACCTCGGTCCCGTTGCTGGCCTCGTCGAGTTGGTAGCCTTCCGAACTGAGCGCGCATCGCAACACTTCGCGAAAACCAGGGTCGTCGTCGGCTACCAAGATGCGTTTGCGGCCGGCTTGTGAGACGGCCCGCACCTGGCGCAGCAGGTCTTGGCGGTTCAGGCTGGTAGCTACCGGCAGGGCTGTCCCAAGTACGTTAGATTGGCTTGGGCAGAGAAAAATCGTCGGGATGTCGCGCGTTTCGGGGTGCGCTTTCAACGCTTGGAACGCCGCCCAACAGGCGGCAGTGGGTTCCTCCGCGTCCAACAACACCACGAGTGGACGAATCTTATGAACTTCCGCGGTGATGCTCGAATCGGGCGACACCACTCGCACAGTATAGTGAGACGCTCCGAGTGCTTCTTGGACGATGTGGGTGAGCGCAGGGTTGTGGCTAACGATCAATAGTTGTCGCTCGCCCGTGACGGGCTGCCGGGGCACGGCTTGTTCCACGTGGCGGCGCAATCGCTGGATGGCCTCCACGCTCTCGTAATTCTGGGGAATCGTGACAGTGAACGTGCTCCCCCGTCCCGGTTCGCTCACAATGTCGATTTTGCCAGCCAACAGTTCGACGAGATGTTTGCTGATGAATAATCCCAAGCCGGTACCCTCCTGGCGCCGGTGGGCTGACGTCTCGCAACGATAAAATTTCTCGAATAAACGATGCAATTGATCCGGTGGAATACCGCAACCGGTATCACGGACTGCAATCGAAACATGCGGGCGCGTGGTGTAGAAACCCACCTCACCTCCCGCGCAAGCCGTGACGCGAAGGGTTACCTGACCGTGGTCGGTAAACTTGATGGCGTTGCCAACCAGGTTGATGAGGATTTGTTTGAGCTTGGCGCGGTCGGTGCGAATAAGCGGGTCGGGCAGCTCGACCGAGACGCTAAGGTCCAGATTCTTCGCATCGGCCAAGGGGTGCAATTGACGACAGATTTCGGCCAGTAAGTCACGCACGTCGAAGTTTTCCAACACGAGGTCGGCGCGACCGCTCTCGATGCGGCTGACATCAAGTAGGTTGTTAACCAACGCCAGCAACTCATTCGCGGTCTGACGGAGGTAACTGAGCGTGGTGCGCTGGTCGTCGTTGAGCGGCCCGTAGGTGCCATCCGTCAACAGGTCGGCGTACCCGATGATCGCATGGACCGGCGTGCGAAGCTCATGGGTGATGTGGGCAAGAAACTCTGATTGGAAACGAGCCGAGTTTGCGTTGGGATGATTTGGCGGGTTGTCCGCGAGAGCAACGGTCATGGCGGCGCGTGCGACAGCCGCTCATTTTTGTACGGCGGCCGGTTCCCTTTGGTGCTCCTCGCGCAGGGTCATGGTTGCCTCAAACAACTCCGAAAAGCTGGCGATCGCCGCCGCGATTTGCGGGGCTTTCTCGAGACAAAGTTGGCAGAGCTTTTGCGATTGGGCCGGGTTGCGTTGACTCAACTCAGCCATGGCCATGATCACCGCCACGTGGTTGTTGATGGCATGACGCACCGTGCGCAAGTTCTGATATAGCGACTGCCATTGAGCTTGTGTTGGAGAGATTGTTTCTGTTGGTTGATTCATGAGTCACCGCTCTCTTTTTTGGCCGGGCGTTACCTCGGCTCGGCCTCATCACTGGGAGCACTTTGAGCAGTCCATGTGCCACCGGCAGGGCACCATTTGGTTACCGGTAACGCGGGTTGCCGGGGTTTACTCCACCGCCGCGCCAAGTGGGATCTTCAACCGGTGGCCGCCATGGGGATGCTGTGGCGCGACCCGTAAAGACGGAATGGTCAGTTGACACGTTTTTTGGCCACCCGTAGAGTCGCGTTATGACGGGCGGAATTCGTGGCGAGGCGACGGCGGTTGCGAAGAAAGGTCCTGAATTGAAGCTGGCTGACTTGTTGCGACCAATCGCACGGGAGTTGGAGCGGGTCGAGCGTGAGCTGGTCGAACAAATCGGTGGGTTCGACTCGCGCGTGCATGGGTATGTGGACTACGTGGTGCGCAACAGCGGCAAACGGTTGCGCCCGACGTTAGCCCTCTTGTCGGGCGGGGCTACCGGCCGAATTTACGACGGGCATGTGACCCTCGGGGTGATCGTGGAACTGATTCACATCGCCACGTTGGTGCACGATGACGTGTTGGACGAGGCGGAGCTGCGTCACGGGTCGCCGACCGCCAACACCCGGTGGGGCAACGAAATCAGTGTGCTGTTGGGCGACTGTCTGTTTGCCCATGCGCTGAGATTAGCCGCCAGCTATCCCACCACGGAAGTTTGCCGCCGCATCAGCGAAGCCACCAACACGGTCTGTGCCGGTGAGATTTTGCAAACGGAACGGCGGTTCGACCTCAACCTGACCGTGGACCAATACCTCGACATCATCAACATGAAAACGGCCGCGCTGTTTGCGGTCAGTTGCGAATTGGGCGCCAGTTTGAACGGTTCCCCGCCCACAGTGGTCGAACAATTGCGGGAATTTGGTACCAACCTGGGAATTGCCTACCAGATCTACGATGATTGCGTGGATATCTGGGGGCAGGAGTGCCAGGCCGGCAAGTCGCTGGGAACCGATATGAAAAAAGGCAAGCTGACGTTGCCATACCTGTTGCTGCTGCGCGGCTGTCATGGCGAGCAACGCCGGCAACTGGGCCAGGCGATTTTCTCGCAGCATCCCGACCAGCGCGCCCAACTTCTCGAATCCGTCAGCCGCAACGGTGTGGCCGCCGAAACCCGGCAGGTAGTTGACACATATCTCGGCCGCGCCGATGAAGCGTTGCGCGCTCTCTCGCCAAACCTGTTCACCGCCACACTGGGTGCACTACTACGGTACCTGACCATTCAAACCCGTCACCTGATCCCGGCATCATGAAACTGCCCATCGCTCTCTTTCGTCGTCCGCCCAAGACCGCTTCGCCGCCCGCAGCGGTGCCCATCCCAGAGCCGGCGCTGGTCCAGCATCAAGACGACGAAACGCTGGTGGCCCGCGCACGACGAGGGGATGTGGCCGCCTATGACGTGTTGGTGGACCGCTATAAGGAGCGCCTGTACGCCCTCGCGTATCACATGACCGGCAATCACGAGGACGCGAATGATCTGGTGCAGGAAGCGTTTATCAAGGCCTATCGCAGCCTGAAAAATTTCCGGGGCAACTCCAGTTTTTACACGTGGATTTATCGCATCACGGTCAACTTCACCCTCAACCACCTCAAGCGCCGTGGTCGCCACGTTCACTTCAGTCTCGACGACGTGGACACTGCGATTGAGACCGATCCCCAGTTTGTCGAGCTGATGTCCCATGTCACGCC
>JANWVU010000015.1 GCA_025056465.1 Verrucomicrobiia bacterium
ACCGTGGCACCGTTGACCGTGAACGTACCGGCAATAATCGGCGTGGCCAACGGCGCGTCGCTCAATACCAAACCGGAGACATCCGAAGAGTTCGACAATCGTGCCCCGATGTTGCTCGCGCCGACCTGGCGCGCGGCGGTGGCCAGTTGCGTAATGGAAATGGTGTAGGTGCCGGTCGGTGTCGCTGTGGCTGCCGAGGCCGTGGCTATGCTGCTGTCGGCGGCCGTGGCTTGTCGTTGCTGAAACAAGGCACCCCGCGCCAGCGCCCGCGCTTTCGTTTGCAGCGTCAGCAGTTCGTTGATGAGATTGCTGTAAGCGTCATACCGGCGATTCAACGCCGTTTGCTCGTTGCGCAAGCGAGTTTGCGGCGCGCGCTCCAACTCGGTGAGTTGGTCCACCACACGTCGCCAGTCCACGCCCGAAATCAATCCCGACAACGTAATCGCCATGGCAATACGATCCCACCGTGTTATCGGCAGTTGCGGCCAAAACTTGAGCGAAATGCGCGTCGCAAGGACGCCATTGCCCGCGCTCACGGCGGATGCTAGGCTCGCGGTACCATGAAACGATCCGAGGTGAATGCGGCCCTGGCGCGCGCGATGCGCTGTTTTGCGGAACATGAATGGGCGTTGCCGCCCAATCCGGGGTGGGACGTGACGGATTTTGGTCTGGGCGATTTTTCGCGATATGGCGCGGTGCTGGTGAATCTGGCGCAGGAGGAGGAATACAGCGAGAAGGTTATCTACATGACATACCGGCAGGCCATCCCGAATCACTGTCACCGGCGTAAAAAAGAAGACATCATCTGCCGCGTGGGTGTGATTTCGGTGCAGTTATTTTTCGGCCAACCCGGCAAATGGGACGCGGAGGGAGTGATCCAAATCAATAACGTCAAACGGCCCCATCGTTCAGGCGACGTGGTGCATCTGCGCGCGGGTGAGCGGGTGACGATTCCGCCACCGGTCTATCACGAGTTTTGGGCGCTCAGCGACGAAGCCATCGTGGGCGAGGTCTCCACCAAAAACGATGACCTCCACGATAATTTCTTCGTGAACCCGCGTGTCGGTCGGTTCCCGAAAGTGGAGGAGGACGAACCGCCGTTGGTGTGGCTCGTCAGCGAGCGAACCGCGGGGTGACGAGGCGTCGCCATTCTCGTTTGCGCCACGGTGTGTGGTGCGGAGTCCGCTCGGGTGTCCTCTGTGTCGTTTTGCTGTTGACCAGGCCGGCCGGCGCGACCCCAACCGGTGCCGTGGAGCGCGCAATCTCGTGGTTCGTGGCGCAACAGCAGCCGACCGGGTTCTGGTCGGATAACACCGCGTTGCAGGCGTTGCCGCTGCTGGCGTTGTTGTCCGCCGGTGAGGTGCGGCACCCGGCAGCGGAACGCGGACTCAATGAGCTGTTGCGCCGGCAGGACGCCGAGGGCGCGTTCATTTCCGGTGGGGCGATGATGTACGGACATGCGATTGCGACGCTGACGTTGGCCGAATCGCTGGGCATGGTCGGCGACGAAGCAACGGTGCGCGCGGCATTGGAGCGCGCGGTGCGGTTGGTCGTGCGCGCACAGGCCGTTGGCAAAGGCCCATTCCATGAGGGTGGTTGGCGCTATCAACCGACCTCGGCCGACAGCGATCTATCGGTAACCGTGTGGCAGGTGCTGGCCTTGCGGGCGGCGGCTGAGGCGGGCGTAGCGGTACCGGCTTCGGCGATGGAGCAGGCGGTGCGTTACATCCGGCGTTGTGCACACCCGCAAGGCGGGTTCGGATACCAACCGGGTGGCCTACCGGGTTCGGCGCGCACGGCGGCGGCGTTGGTGGCGTTGCGGCTGTGCGGAGAAGAGGCGCGCGTGGATTGGTTGGAGCGGAATCCGGTACGATGGGAGTCGCCTTTTTACTTCGCGGGCGCGCACCATGCCGCGCATCTGAAAGTCGGTTTCGATGCCGCCGAGCTGATTGCGCGTCAGAATCCCGACGGCAGTTGGCCGCCGTCACCCAACGGCGAAGACGCGCGGCGCGGCGGTCCGTTGTATTGCACGGCGATGGCGGTGTTGGCACTGACCGCGGAGTGGAAGTTCCTACCGGGTCTGAGTTGGTGAGACCGTCTCGATTGGAGGCGAGCGCAACCCCACCGGGTGCGGACGCTTCGCGACCGGGTCTGGTCAAAAACTCGACCCGGCAGGCTGTGCTACCGGCCTGGAGTTGTGGATGGTAAATGAGGCGCAGCACAGATGAGCGGGACGTTGACAGGGGGGGCGAGGCTGCTAGGATGCGCGCCGTTGTTTCCCCCGTGGAGGAGAAGATTTTCCGCGTTTGACGCGGGCATAAACAAACCAAGGAATTCAACAACCATGGCGAATACAAGCGTGAAAACTGTTGTGAGACGTTCAACGGGCAAAAAAACCAAGTATGTGTATTTCTTCGGCGGTGGCCGGGCCGACGGCAATGAATCCATGAAAAATCTGCTGGGCGGCAAAGGCGCCAATCTGGCCGAGATGGCGGGCCACCCGGATTTGCGTTTACCGGTGCCACCGGGGTTCACCATCACCACCGAGGTGTGCACGTACTACTACCAGCACAAACGCACGTATCCGAAAGAATTGAAGGCGCAAGTGGACGAGGCATTGGCGCGAGTTGAGAAACTGACCGGCAAACAGTTCGGGAGCACAGAAAATCCGTTGTTGGTGTCGGTGCGGTCGGGAGCACGCCGTTCGATGCCGGGCATGATGGAGACGGTGTTGAACGTCGGGCTGACGGAGAAGACGATTCACGGGTTGATCAAGCAGACCAACAACGAGCGGTTCGCCTACGACGCCTACCGGCGGTTGATCATGATGTATTCCGACGTGGTGATGGAGAAGGCAGCCGGTATCGAGCCGAAAGGGGGCAAAGGTATTCGCAAAATTTTGGATGAGCGGTTGGACGAGGTCAAACACGCCAAGGGTTACAAGAGCGACACGGACCTCACGGCCGATGACCTGAAGTTGTTGGTAGGCGAGTTCAAAGAAATTGTCAACGACGTGCTTGGCAAGCCATTCCCCGATGATCCGCAGGAGCAGTTGTGGGGTGCGATTGGGGCGGTGTTTGCAAGCTGGATGGGACGACGCGCGGTGGAGTACCGGCGCATTGAGAAGATACCGGATGATTGGGGCACGGCGGTCAATGTGCAGGCGATGGTCTTCGGCAACATGGGCGACGACAGCGCGACCGGGGTCGGGTTTACGCGCAATCCGGGCACCGGCGCGCCGCATTTCTACGGCGAGTATCTGGTCAACGCACAGGGCGAGGATGTCGTGGCCGGTATCCGCACACCGGCACCGATCAATGATTACTCGAAAAATCCCCAGAGTGAGCATTTGCCGACATTGGAGAGGTTGATGCCCGATTGTTACCGGCAGTTGCACGACATCGTGAAGCGGCTAGAGCGGCATTACCGCGACATGCAGGACATCGAGTTCACCATCGAGAAAGGCAAGCTCTACATGCTACAGTGCCGCGTCGGTAAACGGAACGGCGTCGCCGCCGTGCGCATGGCGGTGGATATGTACAAGGAGAAGTTGATTGATGCCGAGACGGCCATTTTGCGCGTGGCGCCGTCGCAGTTGGTGGAGCTGCTGCTGCCGATGTTGGATCCGAAAGCGGAGCAGGCGACCCACCCGATCGCCAAAGGATTGCCCGCCGGACCGGGCGGCGCGAAAGGGCGCGTGGTTTTCACATCGAAGGATGCCGTCGAATGGGCCGCGCGCGGTGAGAAGGTCATTTTGGTGAGAGAGGAAACGTCACCCGAAGACGTGGACGGCATGCACAAAGCGCAGGCGATCCTCACCACCAAGGGCGGCATGACATCGCACGCGGCGTTGGTGGCGCGCGGTTGGGGCAAATGCTGTATCGTGGGTTGCTCCGATTTGCGGATTGCCGACGATGAAAAATCGTTCACCACAAAGAGCGGCGTCACGATCAAAGAGGGCGATTGGATCAGCCTGAACGGCACGAAGGGCTTGGTGTACGAGGGCAGCCTGCCGTTGGTGGACGTGGATCTGGAGCACAACAAGCATTACCTCGAGCTGATGAAGCTCGTGGACAAGGCGCGCGTGCTGAAGGTTCGCACCAACGCCGACACACCGAAAGATGCGGCCCAAGCAATCAAGTTTGGCGCGGAAGGCATCGGGTTGTTCCGCACCGAGCACATGTTTTACGGTGAGGGCAGCGATAAACCGCTGTTCCTGTTGCGTAAAATGATCATGAGCCGCACCGAGGCGGAACGTCGCGCGGCGCTCGACGAGTTGTTCCCGTACGTGAAGCACGATGTGATGAGCACGTTGAAGGTCATGGAGGGACGCCCTGTCACGATTCGGTTGCTCGATCCGCCGTTGCATGAGTTCGTGCCGAAGAGCGAAGACAAATTGCAGGAGCTGGCGCAGGCGTTGGGCATCGACGTCGCGGAGGTGAAACGACGCGGTGAGGCGCTCCACGAGGTCAACCCGATGTTGGGCCACCGGGGTGTGCGTTTGGGCATCACGTATCCCGAGGTCACGGAGATGCAGATCCGCGCCATCCTCGAGGCGGCCGCGGAGTTGATCAAACAGGGTCGGAAAGCGCTACCCGAGATTATGATCCCGGTCACCTGCACCCGTGGGGAGCTGGATCATCAAAAAGCAATCTTCGATCGCGTGCTGGAAGAAGTGAAAACGAAGTTCGGGTTGAGCAAGCTGCCGTGCTTGTACGGGACGATGATCGAAATCCCGCGTGCTGCGTTGCAGGCCGGCAAGATGGCCGAGACAGCGGAGTTTTTCAGTTTTGGCACCAACGACCTCACCCAGATGGGGTTTGGTTTCAGCCGCGATGACATCGGCTCATTCCTACCGGATTATCTCACAGCCAAAATCCTACCGGCCGATCCATTCGCCACGATTGATCAGGAGGGTGTGGGCGAGTTGATTCGGTTGGGTATTGAACGCGGGCGCGCAACGCGGCCGAACCTGAAAGTGGGCATTTGTGGCGAACATGGTGGCGACCCGGACAGCGTGGAGTTTTGCCATCGGGTGGGAATGGACTACGTGAGTTGTTCGCCGTTCCGCGTGCCGATTGCGCGTTTGGCTGCCGCGCACGCCGCCATCAAATCCAAGCAATCCAAAACCAAGAAGAAGTAATCGCTGGTCACCAGATTCCCGGCCGCTGGGACAGCCCATCGGCCCGGTGGGTGGTGGCTTTCGTCGGCGGAGGTCAAAGTAGCAGGCTGACGCTATGAGTTGCCCGGTCGGGATCGCGGTCGCGTGGTTGCTGATGGTGCTTTCGGCGTGGGCCTCATCGCCGGAGGAATTGTTTTTTGAGTCGGCGCGATTCGCCGGCGAAGCGGAGTTAGCCGCGAGTAAAGCTGATTGGCGTACCGCTGTGCAGCGGTTGGAACAGGCCGTGTCGATCCTGGAAAATCTGCGGGCCGCACATCCCGCATGGAATCCATCGGTGGTGGAGTTCCGGCTGCGCACTTACCGGCAACAGCAGTTTGAGTATGGCCGACTGGGTGGCATGGAGAACGGGAAGACGGCACCAGCCGGACGTGGAACAGAGCCAGGCCCGGAGACGCAGCAGTTGCAGGCCAATAATCTGAGCTTGCGAACGGAACTGGATGCGGTGCGCGCGGAGTTGCAACGAACGGAGGCCACGAATGCATGGTTAGCCGCCCGATTGGCAGATCTCAGCGCAACGAACTCGTTGTTGTCGGCTTTCGGGGCCGAGGTCACTGCTGAGCTGCACACGGCTCGTCAGCGAGTTGAGGAGTTGCAACGCGACCTGGCACAAGCGCAAGCCGCCGCCCGTGCAGCAATCGCGGCGGCCGGCCGGCAACAGGAAACGTTGCAGGTTGAGTTGCAGCATTTGCGCGAGCAGTTGGAGTCGGCGCGGCGTTCCCCCGATGCCGTGGCGACGTGGCGACAAAATGTGTTATCGGCTGCCAGTCGAGATTGATGCATATGATGGTTCCTTCGCTTGATGAGCCGGGAGGCACGGGTTACGGTGCCGTCCAAGATGCACCCCGGTAGGTTTTCCATTCTCGTGGTGGTTGCTTTGTGGGTTGTCGGGCGCCACGCTCAAGCGGATGAACCGGTGTCTCTCGACCGGTTCTACAACGTCTCGATCGGCCACTACCAGGTGCTGTCACAAGCGGGTCGGGCGATTGGCAACGACGCAAACTGGTTCATGAACCAGATGTTGATGCAGTACTCAAAATTTTTTGCGAACTGGCAACCGAAACAACGGGCGCGGGTGATCATCTTCGGGAACCAGCAGGATTTCCTGGCGTACGCAGCGGCCGCCACCAGCATGACACACACAACGCTGGCGGGGTTTTGCCATCTGAAGACCGATGCCGACGGCAGCCGGTATTTTGAGCTGGTCACGTACCATCAACCGCATCTGTGGCGCGTGTTGGCGCATGAGGGGTTTCACCAGTTTGCGTATTACGAGCTAGGGAGAGCAATCCCCATTTGGCTGAATGAGGGACTGGCGCAGTATTTCGAGACGAGCTATGTGCTGCGAGGGCGCTTGGTTACCGGGCAGGTCAACGCGCCGCAGTTGACGTCGGCGCAGGGGATGTTGCGGACGCAACAAGGACCAACCATCGCCGAGTTGATTCAGATGGATCAACGAACGTTTTACGAACGGCCTACGGAAAACTACCCGATGGCGTGGGCGTTGGTGTATTTTCTTTTGCATCGCGACCCGGGACCCTATGCGAGCAGTGACATGAAGCGGTATTTGCAAGATTTGAAGTTGGGAAAAGACTCCGTGTCGAGTTTTCGGCAACGTTTCGGGCGGGATTTGGAGGCGTTGCAGGAGGAGTTTCGGCGATATGTGCTGGGCCTGAAGTTGTCGGCCCGGTAACGCAAGCCGACACGGCGAACGAAACATGGTCGGCGCACGCGATTTTCCGCGACGCATCGTGTGCTTGAGTGCGGAAGCGGCGGATATTTTACATCGGCTGGGTGAGACCGATCGATTGGTAGGGGTCTCGGCGTACGCAGACATTCCCGGCATTCCGCGTGTGAGCGGGTTTTCGACGGCAAATCTGCAACGGGTGTTGGAGCTACGGCCCGACCTCGTGATTGCTTATAGCTACGTGCAGCGTGAGTTGGTGACGGAGTTAATTCGGGCCGGGGTGAACGTGTTGGTGACGCATCAGACGACGTTGGAGGAGGTCGCTGACGTGATGGGCATGCTGGCGCGCCTGGTTGGGCGGTCGTCGGATGCGTTGGTCGAGCAATTCTGGCGAGGGCTTGAACCCGTACGGCGGGATGGGCCACTGCCGCGCGTGTATTTCGAGGAGTGGCCGGAACCACCGGTGACCGGTGTGGCGTGGGTCAGCGAGCTGATTGAGCGAGCCGGTGGCGTGGACATCTTCGCAGACTTGCGTACCGGTAAGACTGCGGCCGAACGGTGCGTGACCGACGCGGAGATTCTGCGGCGCAGGCCCGACATCGTGATTGCGAGTTGGTGCGGGCGGGCCGTGGATGTGGGAGCTATTCAGCGAAGGTTACCGGGACGCGTCGTGTTTGAGGTGGCTTCGGAGGAGATTTTGCAGCCCGGCCCTCGGTTGGTGGAGGGCTACCGGCGGTTGTGTGCGATTCTGGACGGCTGGGCAAGGAATCATTAGAAAAATGGCGGTGAGGCGACTATGTTAGTAGCGAGGTATCGGCGTGGGTGGATGGATCGCGGATGAGTTGCTGGAGCAAATCCGGCAGGCCAACGACATTGTGGAGGTGATCAACGGCTACGTGCCGTTGAAGCGCGCGGGCGCAAACTACCGGGCGTTGTGCCCATTTCACAAGGAAAAGACGCCCAGTTTCCATGTCCATCCACAACGTCAGATTTGGCACTGTTTCGGTTGTGGTCGGGGCGGTGACGTGTTTCGGTTTTTGATGGAGTATGAGAACCTCGATTTTGTGACGGCGGTGCGTCGGTTGGCCGACCGAGTGGGAATCGTTGTGGAAAGCTCCCGCGACCCGCGAGCGGGTGCGACGGCCGAGTTGAAGGAGCGATTATGGAAACTGCACGAGCAGGTCACCGCATGGTTCCAGGAAAACCTCCAACAGACCGCCGCGGCGCGGGCCTACCTTACCGGACGCGGTTTGACCGAGAGCGCGATTCAACGATGGCAGATTGGTTATGCGCCCGATAGCTGGGACGCCCTGCGAAGCTGGGCGGAGAAGAAAAAAATCCCGGTCGAGTTGCTCGAGCAGGCCGGGTTGCTGGTTCGCAACGAAAAGGGACACCTATACGACCGGTTTCGCGGGCGTGTCATGTTCCCAATTCGCGACGAGCAAGGACGTGTGGTGGCGTTTAGTGGCCTGCTCCTCACCGATGACAAGGAGCAGGCCAAGTACGTCAACTCACCCGAGACACCCATTTTTCAGAAGAGCCGAATCTTGTTTGCTTACGACCGCGCAAAACGCCCGATGCTGGAGGCGGGTTTCGCCGTCGTCTGCGAAGGGCAAATTGACGCGCTGACTTGTCACGAGGCCGGGTTGGAAAACGTCGTCGCCCCGCAAGGGACTGCCCTAACCGAACAACACGCACGACTCTTGAAACGATTCGTCAACGAGGTGGTGCTGTTGTTTGATGGTGATGAGGCAGGTCAAAACGCGGTGGTGCGCAGTGCCGATGCGTTGATGGAAGCCGGGCTGGCGATTCGGGTAGCGCTGTTGCCGGCGGAGCATGATCCAGACAGTTTTTTGCGAACGCATGGAGTCGAAGCGTTGCGGGCATTGATCCGCGACGCGCCGAGTTTTTTCCAGCATCACTTGCACCGATTGGCTCAACGGTACGATCTTGCCACAGAGCGCGGCAAAATGGAGGTGGCTGCGCAGATGTTGGAATGGGTTGAAAAGACTCCCAACGCGGTGGTTCAAGCCAGTTATCTCCAGCAGTTGGCCCGGCGGCTTGGCGTACCGGAGGACGCGCTGCGGAGTGAGTTGCGCAAACGCCAGCGGGGCACAATCAGCCCGATTGCACGCGAGGCGAACGCTTCCTCGGCCGACGACAGCCCGGCCGCCGAACGGATGTTGTTGCAAATGGCGTTGCAGGATGCACGGGTGTTGGACGTTGCCTGCCGGACGGGGTGTGAGTCGTGGTTGTCCGACTCGCGAGCTGGTCGGCTTCTGCGAACGGCCTTGGCTTTGTATCAGCAGGGCCGGTGGGATGGGCCGCGTCGTCTCTTCGACGATCACACAACGGAAGCGGATGCGCATTTCCTGTCGCGCATACTGATGGAACCCCTACCGGCTGCGGAGCGATTTGAACAGGCGGTCGGCGACTGTTTGTCGCATCTCCAGCGACGGGCCGTGGAGCGGAAAATCCAGGCTGTGAAAATGCGGTTGACGGAACCGGGACTGAGCAGCGAGGAGACGTTGGCCTTGCAGGCTCAAGTCCTTGACTTGCGGCGGAAACTCACACATATTGCGCCGCTTTTGGTGTGGAAAGTAACCAAATCCTAACGAGGTGAGCTAAGAGTGTTCTACTTCTATGGCGACCAAAACCAAGTCCATTGACGAAAAGCAAAACCAGGTTTCCCCGTCCTCGAATGGCGCTGCAGCGCGGCCTGATCGGGACGAAATCAACGAAAAAATCAAAGAGCTGGTCAGACTGGCCAACGAGCAAGGTTGTCTGACGTACGGCGACATCAACGAGATTTTGCCTGACTCCATCCAGTCGCCCGATGACATGGATCGCATCATTGAGCGACTGCGAAGCATGGACATCCCGATTGTGGATGCGGCCGAGGTTGATCGCGTCAAGAAGGACGAGAGCGAGGAGGCAAAGGAACAGCCAAAAACTGACTCCCGCTTCGACATCATTGACGACCCTGTGCGGCAATACCTGAAGCAAATGGGGCAGGTGCCGTTGCTGACGCGTGAGCAGGAGGTCGAGATCTCCAAGCGAATCGAGACGGCCGAAAACCACGTGCGTCAAATCGTCAACAACCTGGGCATCACCGCCCGCGAGCATGTGGCGTTGGCGCGTCGGCTGCAAACGGGTCGCGAACGGTTCGATCGCGTGATTCTCGACAAGAAGATTGATAGCCGAGAGCAGTACATGCGCGCGTTGCCGCAGTTGCTGGCACAAGTTGAAGCGGCAGATGCCAAGGTGGACGAGAAATATCAGCGCTACGTGCGTTGTCGTGGCCCGAAAGCGGAAAAGGAACGGAGATACCGCGAATTTCAAAAGGCCAATCAGGCGCTGCAAAAACTTTTTGATCGGTTTTACTTTAAACAAAAAGTTCTCGAGGAGTTTGTCGAAAAGGCCAACGAAGTTCGGGAAGAATTCAACAAGGTCCTTTCGGAAATCGATCGGCTCAAGCGCATTAAGGCGGGCCGCGCGGAGCTATTGGCCTGTCAAAAGCAATTGCAGGAGCTCGAGTTTCGGGTGCGTATGAGCACGGAGGAGTTTTTGCGAACCCACGACGACCTGCAGTTGTGGATGAAACGCGCGTCGCAGGCCAAAACGGAAATGGTGGTAGCCAATCTGCGGCTCGTCATTTCCATCGCCAAAAAGTACACGAATCGCGGCCTTTCATTTCTCGACCTGATTCAGGAAGGGAATATGGGCTTAATGAAGGCCGTGGAGAAGTTTGAATACCGGCGTGGTTACAAGTTTTCCACTTACGCCACGTGGTGGATCCGGCAGGCCATCACTCGCAGCATCGCGGACCAAGCACGCACGATTCGGATTCCGGTGCACATGATTGAGACGATCAACAAGTTGATGCGCGTGCAAAAACAATTATTGCAAGAGCTGGGCCGCGAACCCACGCCCGAGGAAATTGCCGATGAGATTCAAATGCCGGTCGAGCGCGTGCGGGCGGTCATGAAAATGGCGCAGCAACCGGTTTCGCTCCAAGCCCAGGTGGGCGACAGCGAAGATACGACCTTGGGCGATCTAATTGAAGACAAAACGGCCCAAAACCCCTCCGAGATGACGTCTCATAGTTTGTTGAAAGAAAAATTGCATGAAGTGCTGACCACCTTGACCGAGCGCGAGCGCGAGGTGTTGGTCTTACGGTTCGGTCTCCGAGATGGCAATCCGCGCACACTGGAGGAAGTGGGGAAGATGTTCCGCGTCACTCGTGAGCGGATTCGTCAGATCGAAGCAAAAGCACTCCGTAAAATGCGGCATCCG
This sequence comes from Verrucomicrobiia bacterium, assembly GCA_025056465.1. Lineage (GTDB taxonomy): Bacteria > Verrucomicrobiota > Verrucomicrobiia > Palsa-1439 > Palsa-1439 > JANWVU01. The sequence goes on from JANWVU010000015.1 coordinate 11,163, forward strand.
ACGCGGCTGCGTCAGGTTCAAGGCTTTTACGAGGGCGCGGCCGCCTGAGCCGATTGGGCCTGTAGCTCAGTTGGTCAGAGCAGAGGACTCATAATCCTTTGGTCGCAGGTTCGAATCCTGCCGGGCCCACCAGCTTGGTGACGTTTCCGCAGCTCCTACCGGCCCGCAATGCGGCCACGTGATCCCAGCAGCACTGCTTGAACTTGCGGCCGCTCCCACAGGGACATGGGTCATTACGCCGGGCGGTGAGGAACATGATGTGAGCTGCCGGCAACCCGCTCTGTATCAATTGTGTCATCCGACGCATGAACGGATCAATGTGGTGGAAAAACCGTTTATAAGCGGCGCACAAGTAATTTAAGCCGGGCTCGCCATCGGGCGTGCGCAGGAACCGATGTTTGGGGCATTCACCATGACACGCGAATCGCACGTCGCAGCGGCGGCAGTAGGCCGGTAGTGTGTCACTTTTATCCCGGCCAAATTTTTGTTGGAATGCGGACTGAACCATTTCTCCCAAGGACGCGTTGAGCACGTTGCCCAGTCGGTAGTGTGGGTAAACATAATGGTCGCAGGAATACACGTCACCGTTGTGCTCCATTGCAACTGCGGCACCGCATCGCTCCATAAACACACACAGACCGGGCGGCTCGCCCATCCAGTTGGCCAGCGCCACGTCGAACAGCTGAACAAAAACCTGCCCTACATCCTGCCGTACCCATTCATCAAAAATATGCACAAGGAACTCGCCGTAATCTTCTGGCAAGACACTCCATCGAGTGACTTCACTCGACGCGGTTACAGCGTCGGGTGACGGGGGGCCTGCTAGATCCAAGCCCAACGCCCTCGCTTCGGCATCCGGTAGGCGCTCCACCAACGGGATAAATTGCAGGTAGCGCGACCCGATGTCTTTCAGAAAACGGTAAACCTCCAACGGATGCCGCGCGTTGTGCCGATGGACAACGGTCAGTGTGTTGAATTCAACGTGATGTTTCTTCAACACTTCGAGTCCTCGCATCACCCGATCGAAGGTAGGCTGTTGCTTCTTGTCCACGCGGTACCGGTCGTGCAACTCACGCGGACCATCCACGCTCAACCCGACCAGAAATTGATTCTCCGCTAAAAAAGCCCCCCATTCGTCATCGAGCAGCACGCCGTTGGTCTGGAGCGCGTTCTCGATGCGTTTGCCATTGGCATAACGCTGTTGTAGTGCGACAGCCTTGCGGAAAAAATCTACCCCGAGCAACGTCGGCTCACCGCCTTGCCAAGCAAACGTGATCACTGGCACAGGCTGCGATTCGATATAGTGCTGGATGAACCGTTCCAGAACGGCATCGGGCATGCGAAAATTCTCTGTGGGAGAAAATAATTTCTCTTTTTCAAGGTAGAAGCAGTACCGGCAGTCGAGATTGCAGATCGGGCCTACCGGTTTGATCATCACATGAAAGGCACTCGGCCCACCCGAGCCAGCCACGCCGGAAAGCAGTCCCGCTGCGCCAGATAACCCACGGGCGTCGCTCACACCAACATCCGGCGCGACCGCTGCGTGGCCGCCGCCATTTCCTCCAAAGCGGTTTTTTCCGCCGCTGCGTACTGTTTGATCAATTTTTTGTACACAGAGGCGGCGCGTTTGTCAGGACGCACCTCACTGTTGGGCGGTGGCTCAGTGAACCCGCGCAAAACTTCCGTCCATCGTGCGGGCTGACGCCGATGCTTCAAGTATGCATGTGCGGCGCGCAATGCCGCACCGAGTGCCGCGCTTTTGGTGATTTCGAGCCGGTTCACGGGACAGTTCATGACATCCGCCATGACCTGAAGAATGGCGGGGTTCACGGACCCACCGCCCGTGGCCAGTACGCGGCGTGCTTTGACCTTCATCCACGCGGAATGCAATCGGATGCTCAACATTTGCGCCTCGACAACTGCCCGGCAATTTGCGTCGGCGTCCCGGTCGTCGAGGTTGATGCGGCGCAGTCCCGGTCGATTGATTCGCGGCACGATTTCCGGTTCAAACCACGGCAACATCAGGGCGCCTTGATTACCGGGCTTGGTGCGCCGGAATGCTTCGGTGAACTGCTTCCAATCATAGCTGTACATGTCACGAATGCGTTCACATGCGAGCGATCCGTTTTTGAAGCAAATCAGCGACATGTAATCGCCGGTGGGCGCCACAAACACGTGCCCCTCACCCCGCTCATCCACACGGCACGTCTTCATCAGACCAAAACACGTGTAGCTGGTACCCAAACTGATGGCCAACGTCCCCTCCTCGACCATACCCAGCCCGATGAGACTGCACGGGTTATCTCCCGACCAGACCACGGCCAGGGCTGCCGGATTCAGTCCGTATTTCTCCACAAAGTACGAACTTACCGGCCCGATTACCCGCCATGATTCGGCCAATGGCGGTAGTTTCTCGCGCAGGTTCGGAGCCGTCGCGGCGAGCGCTTTGGGGTGCCAAGCTTTTTTGCGAATGTCCATCAAGTTCATGCCTGATCCGTCGCCGTGATCAATCGGTGCAATTTGACCCGCCAGCAACGACGCCATGAATGAGCTGACCAAGCAAATACAAGCCGTGCGGTCATAATCTTGTGGCTGACGTTTGTAGAACCGGCGGATTTGCGGCCCCGTGAATCGCTCAAATGTATCGGAACCGGTGGCCCGAGCCGTGGCGGCGACCCCGCCGAGCGTCTTGCGGATTTCCACGCACTCCACAATCGGTGAGCTGTCCATCCAAATGGGTGACGTGGGCCGTGACAAACATCGCGCCAGTTGAGCGGACAGACTCTTCTTCGGCTGAAGATTTTTTAAGGCATCGGCCGCGCGGTTGTTCAAATACACGGACCCGTGCTGTTGCCCCGACCCCGCCACCGCGAGGATTTCATTCATCGGCACCCCGTCTCCGCGCAACCGCTCACACATTGCATCCAGCGCATCCACCCACATCAACGGCGGACTGTGCACAACGAGCGGGTCGCTGTTGCGCAACACGCCATTGACGGTGCCGTATTGCGGGAAGGTTTTGTCGAAGTTCAACGAGGCTTCGTGAACCACCTTGCGCGAATCCAAATCAATGACAATCGAAGACAAGCTTTGTGTACTTGAATCCAATCCCCAAAACAATCGTGCCATGTTTCGTCCACCTCACCTTGTCGGAGACAAATCCTAGTCTAGTGACTTTGCCCGGGCGAAATCAAAAACAATCGCGGCTCATTTCGCGGGCGCAACATCCCATGCAAGTGTCGCCGCTTCATCGTGGGCGTCGGGCGGTTTTGCGCCTTGCTCCCGATGTCGGTCGCGCGCCACCAACAAGTAGATGGCCGGTAAGACTAACAAGGTAAACACTGTCCCGATGGCCATGCCAGCCACGAGGGTTACGCCGATGCTGTTGCGCGCACCAGCACCTGGTCCCCGAGCCAGCACCAAAGGCAGGTGACCGGCCACTGTCGCAGCCGTCGTCATTAGCACTGGCCGCAAGCGAATGCTGGCGGCTTCCACGATGGCTCGGTACTTGGTGTGGCCTTGCAACTGAAGTTTGTTGGCAAACTCCACGATCAAGATTCCATTTTTGGCAATCAACCCGACCAATGTCACGAGTCCGATTTGGCTGTAGATGTTGAGCGTGGTTACACCGAGAAAAGGCAACAACAACGCGCCGCTCATCGCCAGGGGCACGGACCCCAAAAGGATGATGAGCGGGTCGCGGAAACTCTCAAATTGAGCCGCCAGCACCAAGAAAATCAAAATGACCGACAGGAATAATGTGGTGTTTAGTTTCCGACCCTCTGTGCGCAACTGGCGCGCCTCCCCTGCGTAATCCACGGAGTAACCGCGCGGCAAAATTCGCGCGGCCTCCGTCTCAAGGATCCGCAACGCACGGTCTAATGTGACGTCCGGTCGGTTCACGCCCTGGATGGTTACGGAATTGAGTTGCTGAAACCGATGGATGGCACGCGGCTCCGTTTTCGCTTCCAATCGCGCGAACGTGCCCAATTGCACCAATTCACCCGGTGGGCCGCTCACGTATAACTCCAACAACTGATCGGGTGTCTGTCGTGCCGCACGCACCACTTGTGGCACCACCTTGTAGCTGCGGCCCTGCACGCTGAACCGATTCACGTATTGGCCGCTCAAATACGTCGCCAAATCCAACCCCACCTGCGCAAGGTTCAACCCGGTCGCCGCCACTTGATCTCGGTCAAACACAATTTCCATCTGCGGCTGGTCATATTTCAAATTGGTATCGGCAAACACAAACAACCCACTTCCCAGTGCTCGTTGCACCAATTTTTCTCCCCACTGCAACAATTCTTCGGGAGGCGCCGTCGATGCGACCACGAACTCTACCGGGTACTGTCCCCCACCGGGCAACGCCGGCGGAGTGGTCACCACAACTTGCAGACCCGGTATGGCAGCCATACCGGCCACCACCTCGGGCAGGATTTCGTCGGTTGTGCGCGTTCGTTGATGCCACGGTTTGGTTGTCATGCCCGAAAAGCCAAAATTCGGCCAAACCGCTTGGAACGTGTGCTCCGTTTCCGGAATACGATGAAACACCTGATACACTTGTTCGGCGGCCCGCGCGGTTTGATCGAGGGTGGCGTTGGGAGCAGCCTGTACTATTCCGAAAATCACGCCCTGGTCCTCGCGCGGCGCCAATTCTTTTCCCGCTAGCAGAAAAAATGGTACGATCAAGAGCATCACCAAAACAGCCAACGTCAAAGTCACCGGCTGGTATTCCAGCGTCCGCTCCAAGATCCTTCGATAACGGTCGCGGACGAGATCGAAATGCCGATGAATCATGGCCGCAAATCGGCGCTGAGTGGTGCCCGATCGCAAAAGCTTCGATGCCATCATCGGCGACAAGGTGATGGCTACCACACCGGACACCATCACCGCGCCAGCCAACGTCAAGGCAAACTCTCGGAACAACGCACCGGTCAAACCCCCTTGAAATCCGATGGGCGCATACACCGCGGCCAACGTGATCGTCATCGCGACAATGGGTGTGAACAACTCCCTTCCGCTGCGCAACGCTGCCGCTACGGGCGATAGCCCGCTCTGCAAATGCCGCTCGACGTTTTCCACCACCACGATGGCATCATCCACCACCAATCCGACCGCCAGCACAATCGCCAGTAGCGTCAACAGGTTCAGCGTGAACCCAAACGCCCACATCAAAAAAACGCCCCCAATCAACGAAATCGGGATCGCAACGGCCGGTATGAATGCGGTGCGGAATGTCCCTAGAAACAGAAAAATGACAACCACCACAATGAGCAGCGTCTCTATCAACGTGCGCGTCACTTCGCGCAAGGCGGAGCGGATGTACGTCGAAGAATCGTACGCCAAACGCATTTCCATACCGCTCGGCAATTGCCGTTGGATTTCAGGCAACGCCGCGCCAACGGCCGTCATCACCTCCAGCACGTTGGCTGTCGGTAGCACCCAAATCCCCATGAAGGTCGCGCGCTCACCATCAAAGCGCACATCCTCCTCATAATTCTCCGCGCCCAATTCCACATCGGCCACATCCTTCAGCCGCACGAGCACGCCGTTGTTTTCGCGCACCACCAACTCACGGAACTCGTCTGCAATCTCCAGCGAGGTATTTGCAGTAAGATTGATTGCCACCGTCTCCCCCTTGGTCCGTCCAACGGCCGCCAGATAGTTGTTTGCGGACAGCGCCCGGTACACTTCTGACGGAGCGATGCCGTAAGCCGCCAATTGGTCGGGCTTCAACCACACCCGCATCGCAAACACCCGCCCCCCGAGAATCTCCGCTTTTTGCACGCCCGCGATGGCGGTGAGTTTTGGCTGAACCTCGCGTAGAAGAAAGTCGGTGATCTGATTCTGATCCAACGCGTCGGAGTAAAAACTCAGGTACGCCGCCGCCACCTGGCTGTCGCTCGTCTCCAGATCAATCGTGGGCGCCTCCGCCTCCGGTGGCAGCTCTCCGCGCACCTGAGCAATTTTGGTCTGAATCTGAGTTAGCGCAGCATTCGGCTCAAAATTTAGCCGTAACCGCACCAAGATCGTGCTCAACCCCGGTTCACTTTTCGACTCAATGTAGTCAATCCCATCCGCGCTAGCGATGGCGCGTTCGAGTGGCACCGTGATGAATCCTCGCACCAATTCGGCACTGGCCCCCACGTAGACGGTACGAACCGTCACGACCGACACGTCACTGCGCGGATATTGGCGCACGTTGAGAATCCGCAACGCTTGAATACCGGCTAGCAAGATGATCAGATTGATCACCGTTGCGAGCACGGGACGGCGTACAAAGATATCAGTAAAATTCATCAGGTGTTGGGCAAAACCGGCTCGCGGTCGGTCACGGGCGCCGCGTTGGTTCGTACCTGTACCGGCATTCCCGCCCGTAATTTGAACCCACCGGTGGTCACCACCCACATACCCTCCTCCAACCCGCTGCTGATTTCCACGAGATTGCCCCGACTGCCTCCGCGTTTGACAAAACGTTGCTCGACGACCGTGCCTTCCTCCGTATGTTTGACTACAAACACCGAGTCCCCATACGGCGCATACTGGATTGCTGAAGCCGGTACGACCAACACCTCGCTGGCCGGCTGAACCACGTCCACATGGACGAACATACCGGGGCGCAACCTCGCCTGCGGATTTGCTACGTTGCCTTCGACACGGATGTTGCGCGAGGCGGGTTCCACGCGAGCGTCCAAGGCGGTTACCCGGCCCGTAAACTCCTCCGTCCCCCAACCCGACACTCGCACCCGCAACGGGCTCCCAACCATCACCCTCTGCAACTCCGACTGTGGCACCGCAAACTCAACCAAAACGGGATCCAACGATTCGAGTCGAACGATTGGGGAGCCCGCGTTTAGGTATTGGCCCACGCACACTTGGCGCAAACCCAGCTGACCAGCAAACGGCGCCACAATCTCTTTCCGCTCGATTATTGCACGCGCCTCCTCGACCGCCGCCAGTGCCTGCCGGTATTCACTCTCAGCCATGTCCCAATCCGCCGCCGAGCCAACGCCGGACTCTCGCAATTGTTTTTGCCGCTCCCAATTCGCCCGAGCCAAATCCCGTCGCGCTTCCGCCAATTGCAAATGCGCCTCTTCCTGCCGGGTGTCCAGCCGGACTAATCGTTGTCCCTTTTGAACCGTCTGACCGGATTCAAACTCAATTGCCGCCACGATGCCCGGTAGGTCCGTGCTGACCGTCACCCCATGTTCCGCGCGCAGCGTTCCAACGAAACGCAACGTCGGCTCCCAACGCACCCGCTGCACTCGCCCCACCTCCACTGTAGGCGGCGGGGGAGCGGACTTCTTTCCCGCCTCAATCGCTGCTCGCACCTGCATCACTTTCACACCACCGAGCAGTAGCACGACAGCCCCGAACGTCGCCAACATCACGATCATCGCTTTCTTCATGGAAGAAAATCGTCGGCACCGTAGGGAACCAATCACGGAAATGCAAGCGAGCCGGTACCCCGACGCTCAAAACCGAGGTTGGGGCAGTGTTGGCCCAGGAAAAACCTGTTGGGGCACCCCGGCATTCTGCAACGCTGCAAACTCCGGCAAGTGGCGGATGCCATCGAAATCCGAATCGGTTGCCAACAGATTTGCATACGGTCCGCCCCGAGCGCGCTCTAAGCACGCCCGCAATTCGCGAATTGCGGCGGTCGAATCTCCCAACAACGCATAGGCGCACGCCAGATTATACCGCACTTCAGGATTGTCGGGTTCATACTGCAACGCGGTGTGAAACCGCTCCAACGCTTGGTGCAACATCAACCGGTTGCGATGCGGTCGCGCCAAGCCCAGATGCGCCAACCCCCAAACGTGATACGGCAGCGCCTGCGTCGTGTACTCCTCCCGTTTCAACACTTCCGGCAACAACCGCAACGCGCGCTCGTAATACGGGGCGACCGGCGCGTCCTCCGGCAGGGACATCCCCAACCGCACCAGTGTGGTTGCCAAATCCAACTGAACCTTCAAGCGGTCCGCCGTAAACTGCGTCAACTCCAACGCCTGCTCGAATCGTTGCACCGACTCTTTCAACACGAGCGGCAAAGTGTCGGGGTCCGCTTCCCGCATACCCAGATCGTTTCTTAGGAACACAGCCCAATCGCGAAACACTTCCCATGTCGGCCGTAGTTCCGCTGCCTTCGCATAGCAGCGGTACGCCTCACGCAGCCACCGAGCACGTTCGGCCGCTGGCCCCGGCCCTTTGCCACGCTGTTGGAACACGCGCGCGGCTTCGTGGTGCAACAGGCCGTCATCGGGCCGAAGCTCCAACAACTTCTGATACATGTCCGCCGCCCGCTTGTACAATTCGACCTCTGCTAACCCGAACGCATGCGCCGCGGCCGCATATGTTTCTCGTGCCTGCGCCACTTGCTCGTCAATTTGTGGATCATGCCGGTTCAATAGACGCCGAAACGGTTCATGCTGCCGTAGGGCCTCCCATTCATTATCTTTGAGTACCTCATGGATGAGCGACGGTTTCATCGCTAAGGCGCGTGCCAAGCTTTCAAGGGCCTGCTGTTCCGCACCGGCGACTGCATACGCACAAGCCAGATTGTAAATCGTCGCGTAAGACGCGGTGGGCGAAGCCACTTGCTCTAAAATACTCACCGCCCGCCTCACCAGCTCGTCGTCCCGATCCAAGCGGCCCAAATGCAACAACGTCACCCCGTACCACTCCCGCTCGGCGGCTCCCACTATCTCCGGTTTTGCCGCAAACACCATCTCAAGTAGCTTGCGCGCACGCCGAAACGCTTCGCGTTGCAGTCCTTCGTCGCGAACCACATGCGCCGCCATCACCTCAAGGCCAGCCTGTTCGAGGTGCAACCGCGACAGGTCATCGTCACTCGCCTGAAGTTCGGCTGCACCCAACATCGCACGCGTCTCTCCAATCAACACCCGGCTGTCCTCCGAATCGCCGACCAACGGCAACACGTGCTGACGAACCGTCTGTGACCACCGCAGTAAAAAATTTAGCCCAGCTTCCGGCCGCTCTCGCGCAAGCGCAAATCGCTGCCGCAGCTCAGTCAGTAGGACCCGGCGCCGTGCCGAATCCTGCTCTTGCGCAAGACCGATCACCAGGCAATCGAGTGGGGCCACGTAGGCAGTCCAGAAGCTCGGATCGAGTCGGCGCGCCGCATCATGGCGACTCAAAGCCTCTCGCCATCGTTTCTCCGCCTGGAGCCCGATTCCCTCCTTCACCAGCTCCTCCGCCGAGAGGGAATGCGCGGGTTGAATTGTTTGGGCCCAGGACGCACCGCCCAAGACCATCATCGCCATAAACCCCATCAATCGGCGAATCATTGCCTGCACTCTATCGGCGCGTCCTCTCAAAAGCAAACGCACGGACCTGCCGGCATCGAACCCCTTCTGCCAAGCAGCCTTGCCTGGAAGTGGCGTCCGACATCCTGCTTGATTTCGCAGCATCCGACCAATAGGACTCAGCCAACGATGAACTTGTTCGACCTGAGCGGCGAAACCGCTGTGGTTATCGGAGGAACCGGGGTGTTAGGTGGCCACATCGCGCGCGGGCTGGCCGCAGCGGGTGCGCACGTCACCGTCGTGGGCCGGACGCGCCGGGATGAGTCCTTGCCATTCGTTGCCGCCGATGTGCGGCAACCCGACAGCCTGCGGCACGCCCTCGAGGTCACCGGACCACCGACCATTCTCGTCAACGCTGCCGGTGGGAATGATCCCCGGGCCACCGTGACGCCCGAGATGCCTTTCGAGAAAATCCCGTTGGAGAATTGGGCGGCGGTGTTTGATCTCAACCTTGTAGGAGGCGTGTTGTTACCCTGCCAAATTTATGGTGGAGCGATGACGCACGGTTCGATCATCAACATCGCCAGTGTTAGCGGTCACGTGCCCCTCTCACGAGTGGTCGCATATTCCGCGGCGAAGGCTGCGGTCATTAATCTGACTCGTTTTCTCGCGCGCGAGTGGGCGCCCCGCGGTATCCGCGTCAACTCGATCACACCCGGGTTTTTCCCCGCCGAGCAGAACCGCGCGCTGCTATTTCAGCCTGACGGTTCGCCGACGCCCCGAGCGCAGGCGATTCTAAATCACACGCCGATGCGGCGATTCGGGGAGCCGCAGGAGTTGGTTGGCGCGGTGATTTTCTTGGCCAGCCCGAAAGCCAGTAGCTTTGTCACCGGCATCGACCTGGTGGTGGACGGCGGATTTCTCTGTCAAACCATCTAACAAAAGGAAGTTCAACATGAACGCAGAGATTGGATTGATTGGACTGGCGGTGATGGGTGAGAACCTCGCCTTGAACATCGCTAACCACGGCTTTCCCATCGTCGTTTTCAATCGCACGGTAAGCAGGGTGGACGAGTTTTTGGCGGGGCGCGCACGCGGCAAGCCGATTACCGGCGCCCACAGCCTACCGGAGTTTGTCGCGGCGCTGAAAAAACCGCGCAAGATCATCATGCTGGTCAAAGCCGGTAAGCCCGTGGATGAGTTGATCGAACAACTGCTACCGTTGTGCGAACCCGGTGACATTCTCATCGATGGCGGCAACAGCCTGTTCACGGACACCATCCGACGCACCCGGTACGTCGAGAGTAAGGGGTTGCTCTACGTCGGCTCAGGCGTATCGGGTGGCGAGGAAGGCGCGCTGACCGGGCCATCGTTGATGCCAGGCGGCAGCGCCGCGGCGTGGCCGCACATCCAGCCGATTTTCCAAAGCATTTGTGCGAAAACACCCGACGGCGAACCGTGCTGCGACTGGATGGGGCCGGACGGTGCCGGGCATTTCGTGAAAATGGTGCACAACGGCATCGAATACGGCGATATGCAGTTGATCTGCGAGGCGTATGACTTGATGAAGCGCGGTCTCGGCATGACCAACGCCGAGATGCATGCGGTATTCGATGAATGGAACCGTGCCGAGTTGAGCAGCTACCTCATCGAAATCACCCGCGATATTCTCGCCTACCGGGATGAATCGGGTCAGTACTCGCTCGATTTGATTCTCGATGCCGCGGGGCAAAAAGGCACCGGCAAATGGACCGTGCAGGCCGCGTTGGACGATGGACAACCGCTCACTCTCATCGCCGAGGCGGTGTTTGCGCGTTGTTTGTCGGCACTAAAGGAAGAACGGGTGGCAGCGTCCGCGGAGTTGAAAGGCAAGGTCACCACATTCAAAGGCAACCGCGACAAAGTCCTCGCCGATCTACGCGCGGCATTGTACGCCGCAAAGCTGGTCAGTTATGCACAAGGGTTTCAACTCATGCGCGCCGCGGCCAAAACGTATAACTGGAACCTAAATTTTGGCGCCATCGCTTTGACGTGGCGTGGCGGATGCATCATTCGTTCCGCGTTTCTCGGCGACATCCATAAAGCGTACCGGCGACGACCTGATCTACCCAATCTGCTCTTGGACAAGTTTTTCAAATCCGCCGTCACCAAACGTCAAACCGCTTGGCGCCGCACCGTCGTTCTGGCAACTCGGCTGGGCATTCCAATACCGTGCTTCAGCAGTGCGCTGGCGTATTTTGACGGCTACCGCAGCGAACGCCTACCGGCCAACTTGCTCCAAGCCCAACGCGATTACTTCGGCGCCCACACCTATGAGCGCGTGGACCGACCGCGCGGCGAGTTCTTTCATACCAACTGGACCGGTCGCGGCGGCACGACCACCTCACGGTCGTACTCCGTGTAGGAGCGTCCGCTGCCCCGAAGCGATGCGGATGTGATCGAATGGATTACAACGATCCTTCACACTCACGGCACAGGCATGTTCGAAGAAAAGTTTGTTGAGACAAACGCCGCTCAAGAAGGTGTTGCCTGTGCTGTTTTCCCAGGTAACCTAGCGGATGAAAGGAGCACCATGATTTTTCACGTGACGCTTGAGAAAGCAGAGGACGGCTGGATCGTGGCGGAGTGCCCTGCCCTGCCGGGTTGCGTGTCTCAGGGAAAAGATGAGAAAGAGGCCTTGGAGAATATCCGCGAAGCGATCGTGGCATGGCTTTGGGCTGAGGACCAAAAAGCAATCGCCTCTTTCAAAAAGAAGTCTCGGCACCTCCCCATCGCCGTCACGGTCTAAGGGATGGGCCGACTTGCAAACATCTCGGGCAAGGAGGCTGCGAGGGTTTTCGAGAAAGCCGGTTGGCGGGCGATCGGACAGGTAGGAAGCCATTTGGTTATGGTGAAAACTGGTGTTCGCGTAAACCTTTCCGTGCCGCAGCATCGTGAGCTCTCGGTGGGCACGCTCCGCAAATTGATTCGACTGTCGGGAATGACCGTGGAGGAGTTTCTGAAGTTGTTGTAGGCATCCGCCAACCCGGATCACAGAATTCTGCACCAAGTCATGAGCAATCTCCCCTTAAAGAATAATTGCCGATATGCGTTGTTGGTTCCCACGAGCATGGGCGTGCGCATCACGCCCGTGAATGCGCAGCCGGTCCATTGCGGTGGGCTGTTCATGATGCAGGTCACCAGCGCGGAAACCAACGTGGCCAGCATCCCGGCATTTCTCGGTCTGCCGGTCAAGGTGCTGACGACCTTTGTCAAAGGCAGTCCCATCGCGCAACTAATCAAGGACAACCTGCGCAGTCGCGGGATGGATTTTGAAGGCCCCGAAGTACCACAAGGAGGTCCGTGGGGTTACCGGCATCAATTCAATATCGCTGACAGCGGTTGCGGAGCGCGCGGACCGCGCGTCTGGAATGACGGGGCTGGTGAGGTCGGCCGCACGCTCAATGTGAAAGATTTTGATTTGGAGCGGATCTTTGGTCGTGAAGGAGTTCAAATCGTTCACATGTCCGGCCTCATCGCCGCGCTCTCGCCAGATACCGGCCGGTTTTGCCTCGAATTGGCCCGTGCGGCCAAACAGCACGGCACCCGCGTGTCGTTCGACCTCAACTACCGGGCCTCATTCTGGAAGGGACGCGAGAAAGAGCTCTCGCGCATTTTTGCGGAAATTGCCTCGGTCGCCGATGTGCTCGTCGGGAATGAGGAAGATTTTCAGTTGTGTCTCGGGGTGGAAGGTCCCGAGGCCGGTGGGAAGGACCTCGCAGCGCAAATTACCGGCTTTAAGGAGATGATCGGCCGCGTCAAAAAGACCTATCCCAACGCCTGCACGTACGCGACGACGCTGCGCGAAGTGCTCGATGCCAATCACCATCTCTGGGGGGCAGTCATGTGCGTCGGAGACGAATGGTTCGTCGTGGAGCCGCGGCCGATTACCGTGCTCGACCGCATCGGGGGTGGAGACGGATTCGTCGGGGGATTACTCTATGCAATCCTGAAGGGCTGGGAGCCAGCCAAATGGATTCAGTTCGCGTGGGCCAGTGGAGCTTTGGCGGTGACCATGCTGACCGACTACGCCCAACCGGCAGATGAGGAGCAAATCTGGAGCATCTGGCAGGGCAACGCACGCGTGCAACGGTAGACGCGTTTTGTTAGAGTGATCGTGTGAACGGAAGCCTACCGGATGAGGTGCGCCCTTTGATGTGGGACGTGGACCCTGCACAAATTCGGCTCGATCAGCACCGCAACTTCATCCTCGACCGTGTTCTGGAATACGGCACCATGGACGCCGTGCGATGGGCTGAGCGCACCTACGGTCGCGGGGGCATCCGTGAGTATTTTCTGGCTCGCGGTCAGCGCGTGCTGTCGCAAAAAACGCAGGCGTATCGGCGGCTGATCTTGCAACTCGACGCATGTACAACGACATCCTCACCTCCGCCCAAAAATCGGCTCTGGTCCTATTGAGCGAATCGCCGATGTCGTGCTCGTGCACCATGGCTGGGACAGCGGTGCCGTCTCTCCGAGAGGACGAGATCAAATTGTTTCGGCATCGCAGCACGACACGGCCTCGAGATTGATATGGCCACATATTTTGCACGGGGGGGAATACATGATTGCCTGAGCGCCGAGGAGAAACGGCGCGCATTACGGAGCATTCCCGGCAGGCCACAGCGCGTGTTGATCATCCCCCCCGATCACACGCGGCTTAACTCCGATGCCGGCCCGCTGACGGCCATGTTGTATGAGCTGTATTCGGGGCAGGCGCACGTGGACATCCTGCCGGCCATCGGAACGCACTCGCCAATGTTGCCGGCTCAGTTGCGGATGATGTTTGGCGACACCATCCCGTTGGAGCGCTTCCTCGTCCATGATTGGCGCTACAACATCCGCGCGGTCGGCACCGTACCGGGTTCCCTCATCCGCGAGTGGTCGGAGGGTCGGCTCGATTACGAGGTGCGGGTGGAGGTCAGCAATCACCTGTTTGCTGGGTACGATCTGATCGTTTCCGTTGGCCAACTGGTGCCGCACGAGGTGGTAGGCATCGCGAATTTCACGAAAAACATCATGACTGGCGTGGGCGGTGCCGATTCGATTAATAAGTCCCATTTTCTCGGTGCGGTGTACGGCATGGAACGAATCATGGGCCGCGTGGACACGCCCGTGCGACGGCTCTTCAACTACGGTGTGCAGACGTTCCTGCGTGATTTGCCGATTGTGTATGTGTTGACGGTCATGCAAAAGACCGATGCCGGCATGGTCATGCGTGGATTGTATGTGGGCGATGATGAGGAGACCTACCGGCTGGGTGCCCTGCTGTCGCAGCAGGTGAACCTCGATCTACTGGAGAAGCCATTGAAACGGGTGCTGGTGTATCTCGACCCGGTCGAGTTCAAAAGCACGTGGTTGGGCAACAAGGCGATTTATCGTACGCGGATGGCCATGGCCGACGGCGGAGAACTGGTAATTTTGGCGCCTGGATTGAAGGAGTTTGGCGAAGACCCTGAAATCGACCGGCTCATTCGCCGGTATGGTTATCGAGGCACGAGCGCGACGTTGCAAGCCGTGGAGCAAAATGCCGAACTACGCGCCAACTTGGGTGCTGCGGCTCACCTGATCCACGGCTCGAGTGAAGGTCGGTTTTGTATCCGATATTGTCCTGGACCCGGGGTATGTGCCGAAGAAATTCGCGCTGTGGGATTCGAGGCCGGTCGGCTTCAGGACTACCCAACCAGCGGACTGCGTGACGGGTTCAACGGCGAGTTGTTCTACATTAGCAACCCGGCACTCGGTCTGTGGGCGTTGAGAGAGCAATTCTCCTAAAACTGCCGGTTTCAGGTCTCTGCCCCTGAACTGCTAGGTGTAAATCGGCCTTGCAAAGTCGTTTTTTTATCATAAAAACGTCTCGTGTACTCCCGATTGCTTCAGGTCCCGGAACGGCAGAGTTTCTTTTTGTTTGGCCCGCGTGGCGTCGGAAAAACCGTATGGCTGCGCCATCGGTTTCCCGATGCGTTGTACTTCGACCTGCTCGATCATGCGGTTTATACTCAGTTGCTCGCCGCACCCCACCGGCTCGGTGACCAAATCCCCGCC
>JANWVU010000160.1 GCA_025056465.1 Verrucomicrobiia bacterium
TTGGCTTGATGGTTACCGCAAGTACGACGCGCCCCCGACGTTTTACCGACCCAGTACGCTGTGGCCACATCTCGGCACGTGGGCCAACCATGTCCGTGAGACCGCTGCCCAACTGGGTCCGCTCGGTGTCCAGCCCGATGTGGTCATTGTTCGTCCCATGCGCACGTTATGGCGCGTGGTGGGCACGGAGGCGGAGGGTCGCGCGCGCCGGATTTATGAGCGCGCGATGCACCTGGCGCAACAGCTCATGGAACGCGGGCGCATGGTGCATTGGATGGACGACCTCGATCTCGAAGGGGTGCGGGTGGTCAAAAACGCCATCGAAGTAGGACAAGCCCGGTACCGCGCGCTGGTGTATCTCGACGGCTCACTCGACGCTGCCGCTCAACGAGCGATTCGGCGTTTGCGCGGGGCCGGTGGGGCGGTGTGTTCGGATGCGGGAGCTGCACGGTTACCGGGACCGTTGCGGTGCCGGAGCGGTGCGGTGCGGGCGGTGCAGTCCGTGCAAGGGCGTTGGTTTGCGCTGAATTTGTCGGGTCAGCCGCAACGGTTTGTATTGGATGGGCGACGCTACCGGCTGGAAGGATATGAGAGCCGATGGATTGACGCGGAAAGCAAGGTCGCGCGCCGCCGGCGGATGCGTCGGTTGGTGTTACCTGCTGCGTGGGAAATTCAACCGTTGGATGACAACGTGCTTGTTTTGGCGGATTGGCGGGTGGATGGCCGACGGGTGCCACTGGCGCCGTATTATGAATGGGCGCCGGCAGAGGTGGTTGGGCCAACACAACCGTGTGCTTTTGGTCCGATACCGATTGCGCCGGCACTTCCGAAGCGGGTGCGGTTGGAGTATCGAACGCGGTTTCACAGTCGGGGCGTGCGGGAGGCGATGTTGGTCGTGGAGGGTGAGACGATTCGGGGGAGGTGGACGGCGTGGTTGAATGGGCAGAAGGTGACGGGGTGGCGAAAACGCTACCGGTTTGATCCAACCAACCGAGAATGTCGGGTGCGGTTGCGAGATGGATGGAACGAACTGAGGTTTTCTGTGCAAATTGATAAGAGCACGGACGGGATGTTGGAGCCGTGCCGGCTTTACGGTGTGTTTCGCGTGCAACGCGGCGAGTTGCTGCCCGATGGGCCACTGCGCGGGAGCGGTGATTGGTGTCGGCTTGGGTATCCGTATTACAGTGGCACGATGATGTACGCCCAGACGTTCGAGTGGTCGTCACGAGCTGAGGAACGTGTGGAGCTGGTTCTGACGGATCCGCCCCGCGATCACGCCGTGGTTTGGCTGAACGGTCGGCGCGTGGGTGCGTTGTTGTGGTCGCCGTGGCGTTTGGACGTCACCGGTTTTCTGCGCGCGGGATCAAATCGGATCGAGCTACACGTCAGCAATAGCTTGACCAATCTGCTCATGGGTGAACCGCGTCCCAGTGGGCTGATGGGTGCGGTCGTATTGGAGGCCTTCCAGCCTACCGGCTGAGTTTCAACGGATCGCGCTGAGGACTAGCGGCGGGCACATGGGGCTGCGGTGGGGAGTTGATGCGGCGGGAATTGGGCTTGCGAGGCGGGCGGATGGTTGCATAGTGGTAGCGGTGGGGCGCGCCCGTAGCTCAACTGGATAGAGCATCGGTCTTCGGAACCGAGGGTTGGGGGTTCGAATCCCTCCGGGCGTGCCAGCTAGTTTTTGGGCTTACCGGCGCGGCGTCCGCGCTCACGACGCGCGAGCCGGTTGGTTTTGCGTTTGCGGAGCAATCGTTCAATTTTCTCGGCCACCACATCCACGGCCGACAAGATATCCTCGCCGTATTGTTCGCAACTGACATCCTTGCCCGGTAACTCACAGAGCACGCGCACGGCGTATTGCCGGGGCGAGGGATGGGCGCTGATTTTTCGGAGAAACACTCGAGCCCGCACCGCGCGCGGCGCGTATTGTTCGACGCGACCGATTTTGGTTTCCACTGCCGACCGTAACCCGTCTGTGACCGTCAGTCCGTCGGCTTGAATGAGAATGTCCATGACCTTCCTCCGTGTCGGCATCATACCGCAGCGGGTGTGGCGGGCGCAAACTCACTCTCACATCCAGAACGAAGGTCGGGCGCGCGCGCGGTAACAGGCAGCTTGGACGCGTGCGAGCAATTCGTCGGTACGGAATGGTTTGGTCAGAAAATCGTCCACACCCAGGGAGAACAGATTGATGCGGTCTTCCTCACCGGCCTGACCTGAGATGACCACGATGGGGATGTGGTGGACGGCGGGGCTTTTACGCACCATGGTGCAGATGTCGCGTCCGTGCAATTTGGGCAGTACCAAATCGAGCACCACCACATCGGGTTTGCTCGCCAGGATTTCGTTGATCGTGGCAATCCCATCACCGGTATGGCTCACCAGAAAGCCTGCTGTGCGCAACACTTCCTCGACCATGCTAGCCACACGCGGATCGTCTTCCGCCACGAGAGCTTTGGCGGCTACCGGCTGGGGTTCGCGCAGGTTCATGGTTTCGCTTGGAGCAAACACGATGCCACGGGAAGGCAGTGCGGTGGGATGCGATGAAGCGGTTTGCGGGGCGTCGCGCAAGCGCTTCAACACAGCACGAAATCGCGATTGCGCAGAGCGGTGGATGTTTTCTCTTCGCAACGGAGTCCGATTTGCTACTTTGGCGCCGGCATGCTCGACGACCTGTATCAGCAGATCATTTTGGATCACTACCGGCGTCCTCGGAACAAGGGACGCGCGGCACCGGCCGATTTTTCCGCGCGGGAAAACAACCCGCTGTGCGGTGATGAAATCGAGATTACCGGCCGCGTTCAGGATGGTCGGATTGCGGAGATTCGGTTTGAGGGGCACGGGTGCGCGATCAGTCAGGCGTCGGCATCCATTCTGACCACGAAGTTGGTGGGCAAAACCCTGCCGGAAGCCGAGCAGGTTATCACGATGTTTTTGCGCATGATGCGGGGTGACCCGCCCACCAATCCGAAAGAGCTGGGCGACGCGCGGGCGTTGGAGGGTGTGCTGAAGTTTCCCGTGCGCGTCAAATGCGCCACGCTGGCCTGGCACACGGCGCAGGCTGGGCTCGATCAGGTGAAGGCGAAGACGCGTTGAAAAAATCATATCGGTTTCAAAAGCATTTCACGCTTGAGGAAGCGCGCGCGTTGCTACCGAAGCTGCGTCAGCTATTCCGTCGGTTGCACCGGCACCGCGATGCGGCGCGGGAGCTGGAGGCAGCGTTGGGTCAGCGCGTTCGCGAGACGGGCGCGGATTTGGGCGGGGCCGAAGTGAGCGAGTTAATCCGGCACTCAGCGGCGTTGATGGAGGCGTTTCGCCAAATCCAATCGCTGGGCGTGCTGATCAAGGACATCGACCGGGGCTTGGTGGATTTTCCGCACCTGCGTCACGGTGAAGAGGTGTTTTTGTGTTGGGAACTGAGCGAGGACGATATCGAGTACTGGCACGATTTGGATGCCGGCTACGCAGGGCGCGAGCCGCTCTAGGGTCAGGATTTGGGACGGGGAACTTCCAAACGTTTCTGCTCGGCCGGTATGACACAGGTGCCGAAGCTGAATGAGTACACCGACAACCCTCGTCCCAATGGGTAGAGGCGCAGCTCGTATTGGGCGTAGGGTTGGTTGCGGGTGAGGTTATACATTCGCGCCTCATCCACTTTCACGTAACTGCGTCCGTCGTCCTCGTAATAGATGTCCTCGCCCGCTTCATCGCGGCGCACCGGTTGACCGTCCACCGTGACCAAAACTTTCATCCAGTATACCTCCTCAGGTTTCATGACCACGTTGAGCTCGGTGGCGCGGTAGGTCAGGTACAGAAAGTCGGTGTACTCTTCGGTATCGCGGGCGTGGCGGATGTATTCGGATTGGATTTCCCAGACGCCCTCGGCGTAAACGACATCGGGCACGCGTTCGGCCGGTAGGACGAATGGCACCGGTGCGGTGGTTTTGGATGTGGGCGGATTGCCGAGACGACCGCGCGCCCAACCAAGATAAAGCTCCGGCGTTGTTGGGTAACAGGCCGCGGTTTCGTCGTCGGTCGGTCGCAGCAACCGCATTGGCGAGGGGAATCGGATTTCCGGATCAATTTCATGGAGGAGTTGCTGAATGAGGCGCTCGGTGGTTTCGTAGGCGCCCTCGCCGATGTGGTCGAATCGGATTCGGCCGCTGGCATCAATCAGGAATTTTCGCGGCCAGTAGTTGTTTCCGTAGGCCTGGGCGATGCGCAGGTGACTGTCCACGGCCACCGGATAGCTCACGCCCAATCGTCGCACCGCGCGAAACACGTTTTGCGGATCGCTCGAGAAATCGTACTGGGGCGAGTGGATGCCGATGATCACCAAACCATGGTCGCGGTATCGTCGGTCCCATTCCAACAGGTAGGGCAG
>JANWVU010000161.1 GCA_025056465.1 Verrucomicrobiia bacterium
AGGGAGACGATGGTGACAGGTATAAATCGGTTGACCGGTCGGGATAGGGTGGGCAGACTGGCTTAACCACGGATTAGAGCGCGGTGTGACATGCATCAATTGGTGGTTTACCAGGCACAGCGCCCTCCGCAGCCGGTGGGACTGGACGAGGGCTGCCTGACGATTGGTCGGGCGGTGGATAATTTATTGGTGCTCGACGATCCAAGCGTGCAGCCACACCACGCGTTGGTTATGCGGGACGGACAAGGCCACCGGCTGTGCGCACTTGACCCGAAGCATCCGCCAACGGTCAATGGCAGAGCAGTGCACGATCATGTGCTGCAGCCAGGTGACATCATCCGTGTGGGATTGGTTGAACTGCGGTATGAGGCCTTACCGGTGACGGCCGTTGGTGCCGGTGACTCGGCGCACCGGCTCTTTGACCGGCGCGGGCCGTGGATTGGAGTGACCGTGGTGGCGTCGGTGGTCAGCGCGGCGGTGACGTTTCTTCTAACTAGTCGCGTTCCGGACCGTGCGATCGAGGTGGCTGCTCCGCGAACGGCAGAAGCGCGCCCGACAATGGTCGGCACGGTGTCACAGCGGTTGGTTTGGGTGCCGGAGTCGGTGGTGCGCGACGGGCATGGTCGGTTCCTCTGCAAAAAATTACCGGGCTGGTCGTGGGAACAACGCGAAGAGGGACCAACAACCGAGCTAACGTTTCGTCGGGGCGACGATGAAGTGCGATTGCGGGTACAACCGGCCGGACAGCGACCGTTGGAGCCGGTGGCTTTGGCGGACAACTTGCGCACGGTGGGCAACGTGCGGCAGGCGCGCTGGCGGCAATGGGCGGGCGGGCCGGCGGTTGAGGTGGAGCTGGAACGCACCGAGACGCCTGTGCAATGGGTACGCGTGATCAAGATGCGTCGCGGTGCCTGGGACCATGTCGTAGCCCTGTACATCGGCGACCGCGTTAATGTTGCCGGAACAATTCAAGCGTTCGACGATTGGCTCGCCTCATACCGGGTGATCGAGCCGAGAGAGGAATGAGCACATGCGGCGGTTAGTGATTTTGTCGGGTTTGGCGAAAGGACGCTCCGTGGAGCTGACACAAAGCACTGTCAGCATCGGGCGCGCCGATGAAAATCATCTGGTGTTGGACGACATCTCGGTTTCACGCCGCCATGCCGTGCTGACGTTTGACGGTCAGGAGTACCGCCTGCGGGATGTTGGTTCGCGCAATGGCACGCGGGTAAACCAGAAACCGATTCAAGAAACGCGCCTGGTGCCCGGCGATGTGATTCAACTTGGTGAGGTGGAATTGCGCTACGAACTACCGGGCGCTCGTGTGGTGGCGCCCCCCGCGCCGGCAGTTCCCGCGGTAGATGTCGAGCGGGTCAAACAGTTGCAGGCCGAAGTTGAGCAGCTCACCGCTCAGAATCGTGAGCTGGCGGCCAAAGTTCAGACCACGCAGACGCAACTGGCCGAAGCGCAGCAGCGAGCGGCCGAGGTAGCTCGGTTGCAAGCAGAGCTGCAACAGGTCCGCGCCTCGGCCACGACGTTGCAGCAAGAGAAACAAACTCTCGCCAGCCAACTGCAGGCCGCCGAGCAAAAAGCGGCGGCTGCGGTGCGTGAGGCGGAACAGCGTGCGGCGTTGGAGATTGCGCGACTCACGGGCGAACTGGCGCGTGTCAATCAGGAATTAACACAACTGCGCGCGGCGGCCGGGCAGCAGCAGACTGCGTTGGCCGAGGTGACGGCGTTGCAAAGCGAGAAGGAATCGCTGGTGCGGCAGTTGGCGGCGGCCCGCCAACAGCTGTCGGAAACAGAGCAACGCTGGCAGACGCAGCATCAGACGGAAGTGTCGCGGTTGACGGCCGAACTGCAGCGGGTCGGCGCGGAACTGGAGCACGCGCGGTCCCAAGCGGCGGAGCTGCCGGCGTTGGCGGCACAGGTGCAGACGTTGCAACGGGAACGCACGGCGCTGAGCGAACAGTTGGCGTCGGCACAACGGGAACTCGACCGGCTGCGTCAGGAAACAGCAACGCAAGCAGAGGCGGAGCGCCAGCGGCTGAGCGCGGAGCTGGAGCGGGTGCGGGCGGAGTTCGCGCAGGCGCGGACCGAAGCGGAACGAAAACACGCCGAGGCGCTGGCGCAGGTGCAAGCGCTCGAGCGTCAGCGAGAGGAGTTGCAAACGGAGTTGGCGCGCACGCGGCAGCAGGCCGGTGAGGTGGAGACACAGGCGCGTGCGCGGGAGGCGACGTTGCGCGCGGATTGGGAGGCAGCGCAGCGCGAGCTGGCGACGGCGCGAGAGGAGTTGGCGGCCATGCGCGCCGCGGCGCAACGTGTGGCGGAGTTGAGGGAGCAAAACCGCGCGTTGGAAAACCGGTTGGCTCAAGCGCTGTCGGATTGGAATGCCGCGCGGGCGGAGGCGGAGGCGGCTCGGCGACGAATTGCGGAACTGGAGTCGGCAGCGGGTCAGTCGGCCAGCGCCACGGCCACCGAGCTGGCGCGGGCGCGGGAGGAGTTGGCGCGCGCGCAGGCTGCGGCGGCGCAGGTTGGCGCCTTGACGGAGGAACGTCAGCGTTTGGCGGCGCAGTTGGTCGCGTTGGAGCAACAGTTGATCGGCGCGCGCGAGCAGGCGCAACGCGAGGCGACCCAGGCGCGCCGGTTGGAAGAGGAGTTGGCACGCGCGCGGCAACAGTTGGAGTTGGCAAAGAAGGAAACAGCCAAGATCGAGATCAAACGACCCGGTGCGAAGCCGGCAGGGGAGGCCGAGGCCAAGCGGTTGCAGGCGGAGTTGACGACGGCGTTGGCGCGCTTGAAGGAACTCAGTGGTGAATTGTCGCGCACGAAGTCGGAGCTGGAAGAGCTACGGCGTAAGAGCACGGGACCGGGTGTTGTTGCGGTAGCCGGTGCGACAGCAGGCGTAGCGGTGCCGGTGGCACCGCCAGAGAAACCGGCGCCGCCGGTCACGAGACCCAGTGAGCCGGTTCCGAAACCTGCCGAGCCGGTCAGGTTGCCGGTCGCCGAGGCGAGGGCACCGGCTGCTGCTCCGTCAGCGGGTGCCGACAAGTTGGAGTCAAAACGGGAGACGGCTGAGGCTGAGCGGACCAAGTCGGAGGAGTTGCGGCGACATTTTGAGAGTCAGATTGCGGAGTTGGAGAAGAAGATTGCCGAGGCGACGCAAGCCGGTATGGCGGCGGACGCGGAGCCGATGCGACGGTGGAAATCGGAGTTGGCAGTTTTACGAGCGAACCTTTTCAATTTGAGTGCGCCGCGTCCCAGTGGTGCGGCGGTGGTGGCACCAGCCAAACCAGTGGCAGTGCCGGGACGTGGGCGACGGGTGTGGCTGTGGTTGGTCGTGTTGATTGCGGCTTTGGGCGGGCTGTGGTGGTGGATGGGGCGGTCGGGTGAGGCCCAGAGGGGCGGGGCAGAGCCGGTGCGACCGTCGGTGACGCCGGTGGTGCCGCCGAAGGTGATCATGGAACCGCCGCCGGCGCAACCGGCCGCGCCGGCTGAACCAAAAGAGAGCTTGCCGGTCGCGCCGCCAAAACCCGAGCCACCTGCACCAGTAGCTCCTACACCCCCGGCGGGGCCAACCAAACCGGCGGAGCCGACGGCGGGAAGTCAGAACATATTCCGCGATTCGCGTGGGCGGTTTTCGTTTTGGGTGCCGGATGGATGGCGGGTGGAGTCGCGGCTGGATACTAGTACGGAGGCGTCGGTGTGGTTGGTGTCGGAACCGAACGTCATCAAGATTGAGGTGCACGGCACGGATTGGCCGCAGATTGAGCACGAGGATTTGCCCCGGTTGCAAAATTTGTTGGCGGACCGCGTGCGTGTGGATTATCCGCAGGCCTTGTACGGATTGATGCTCGATGGCGGCTTGCGCACGGTGGGCGGTGAACAGGCAGGATACGCGGAGTGTCGCGTGACGTTGGGCGAGCGCGAGGTGCACGTCAAAGCCGTGGAGTTTCGCAAGGCGGGGCGTGCGCATTACATCGAGCTGCATGTGCACACCCCAGAGCATAAAGCGGTCTTGGATCTGTTGTTTGAACAATTCCTCTCGCGATACAAACCCGCCAGCGGAGCGCGGCGGTAGTTGACGGGCGGTGGGCGCGGACTGTAACTCGATCAGCACGCCGGTGCTGATGTATTCGGAGGAATTGGCGGCGTTGAGTTACCCGCCGGATTGTCCGTTCAAAACGAGCCGTGCGGTCGAATTGCGGAGGCAAATTCGGTCGTTGGGTTTGGTGGTGCGAGAACTACCGGCGCGACCCGCGACGCGAGCGGAGTTGGAGCGGTTTCATAGGTCGGCATATCTCGACGAGTTGCAACGCGCGGCGGCCGGTGAGCTGCGTGTGGAGGGCTTGCACGTGGGTTTGGGCACGCCCGAGACGCCGC
>JANWVU010000162.1 GCA_025056465.1 Verrucomicrobiia bacterium
GGCAGCGGTGGCCCGAGACTGCGCCGTGGCCGCCAAGGTGGTCGAGGATTATTTCGCTATCTTGGAGGATTTGTTGATTGCGGTGCGGATTCCCGTGTTTACGAAACGAGCCAAACGACGATTGGTCGCCCACCCGAAATTCTATTATTTTGATGCTGGGGTGTACCAAGCCATCCGGCCGCGCGGGCCGTTGGATGCCCCGGAGCAAATTCACGGAGCCGCCTTGGAGACGTTGTTTCTTCATCACCTGCGCGCGCTGAACGACTATCACCATTTGGGTTATCAAATTTACTACTGGCGCACCGCTGCAGGGGATGAGGTGGATTTCGTGCTCTACGGCGAACGAGGTTTGCGCGCTTTTGAATTGAAAATGTCCCAAAGGGTGCGCCCCGATGATTGGCGTGCGCTGCGGAAATTCCGGGAGGACTTTCCTGAAGCCAAAACCTACCTAGTGTATCTGGGGAACCGACGTTGGCAGGAATGTGGAATTACAATCCTGCCGGCCGTATCGTGCCTCCGAAACCTCAGCGATTGCTTGTGAGCAAACTCCCATGGTTCGCGGGGCGTCCCACTCTGCTTGGACCGATCAGACAGCTTTTCCATAATTACGCAGTTGACACGAAGCCGATCTTATGTATATACATTGCAGTGTCAGGTATGGAATATGATTGGTCAGACCCACCGTTCAGCGCCAAGGATGCCCCAACGATCCGAGAGATCGAGGAGGCGTTGGAGGACCCGAATGGGTTGCGCTTTTACCCCGACTCGCCGCGATTCGCCACTGCATCCCGGTTTTTTGCGATGGGCAAGACCTTGGCCGGAAGGGGCCTATTTGTTGTGTACCGCACGGACGGTAAAAAAATCCGCGTTATCGCCGCCCGACAGATGACCGAGGAAGAAGACAATTTTTATGAGCGCAAACTGCAGGAGCTGATTGCCTGACATGAACATTGAAGTGGTCAACCGGTGGGAGGAGATACCGGCGTTTGCTTGCGAGCATGACGAGGCGAAGTTTTGGCAAACCCACCGGCTGGATTCGCGGTTGCTGAGCCAATCGCTGCTGACCGCCGACCAGAGCGAATCCACCACAATCTCGCTACGCATGGATCCGCGGATGCTGGCCCGAATCAAACGGCTCGCCCGCAGCCGGTATCTCGGCTACCAGAGCATGATTAAACAATGGATCGCTGAACGACTCGAAGCCGAACTACGAGGTCAACGATGAACCCTCCCGTCGTCAACAAAGCAAGCCATGGCCGATCTTGCCGGCCCCCCTACCCTACCGGGCGCACGGGCGCGTTTACGTTGATTGAACTGATGGCTGTGATCACGATTATCGCCGTATTGGCAGGTCTGGTTCTAAGTATCGCCGCGTTTGCCAACCGTAAAGCTGCCGTATCGCGCGCCCAAGCCGAAATCGCCGAGCTTTCTCGGGCTATTGAAGCGTATCGGCTCGATTTCGGTCAGTATCCCACTAGCTCCACGATCCGCGCGACAAACCTCCTTAACAACGCGCTGCTCCATCAGCAACTCGTCTCCCGACCGGGGCGCTACATTACCTTCCGCCCCCACCAACTACGCGTGTCCGGTACCACCACAAACATCTTGGATCCTTTCGGCAACCCCTACAACTATTTCCGCGTCTACGTGGCAAGCTCCGACGTGGCTACCAACCGAACCACATTTGATCTCTGGAGTTTTGGCCCCGATGGACAGAGCAATACCGTGGATGACATCACCAACTGGAGGTAACCCGATGAACCAACCCCGTTGCCAAAACGCGTTCACCCTCATCGAGATGCTGACGGTGATCGCCATCATCGCCATTTTGGCCGGCTTGCTCTTCCCCGCCATCCGCGGCGCAATCACCAAAGGCAAAGTCGCACAGGCAAATGCCGACGTGCGCGCCATCGAAGCCGCCATCCGCCAGTATTACACCGAGTACGGAAAATTACCGGTAACCGATGCGGACCAAGGGGTTTCCGACAAATTCTATGGACCATCCAGCGGAACCGACAAAATGCGAGACATCATTGACGTGCTCCGAGCAAACGCCACTGGTGTCAATGCGAACAACGTGCTTAATCCTCGGCGCATCGTCTTCTACGAACCGCCCAGCCGCAAAGGTGCCGTGGGGGATAGCAACGACCGGAGCATCTACGACCCGTGGGGCGAGCCCTACCGGATCAAGTTAGACAACAACTACGACGGCCAGATTGAATACTACAGCTCGAGCTGCGGAGGCGATCAACGCACTGTCGCTGTGGTCATCAGTTTCGGCCCGAATAAAAACCAGGACAACCCCTGCACATCCGGCTCCGATGAGATTGTCTCGTTCCGATAAGTGCTCCGCGTTCACGCTGGTCGAGCTCTTGGCTGTGATAACCATCATTGCCATCTTGGCGGCGTTATCCGTGCCGGCCTTGCGCGCCTTGCAGGGCACCGCGTTGCAAGTCGCCGCTCGGCAGGTTTACAACGACCTGTCGCTGACCCGCCAGTACGCCATCACGGGCCGAACCCCCACCCGATTCGGCATCGCGGTGGACTGGACCACCACACCCAACTCCAACCTCATCTGCCGCGCCTACATCATCCTCCAACAAACCAACGACCTTACCACCGGGGCACCGCTCGGTTGGGTACCCCTCCAAGACTGGCGCTTCCTACCCGACGGCGTGGTCTTCTCGGATCATAATTTTGAGACCGATTACAACACCATCAACTTGCCGAGCTCGCCAAATCTCGGCGCTCCAACTACTCGCAATTTGGGTACGAGCGGGTCGGAATGGCAGCGGTTCACGCCCGCTAGCAACACCGTGGTTTACCTCGGGGCCACCCCCGTGAATTGGACACTAAGCGTCGTGGATTTTCGTCCCACCGGCTACCCAAGCAATGTCAAAGGCGCTGCCGGCGGCATTCGCATCATGCAGGGGCAGGTGGCTAACCCACAGAACCGCACGTTGATCATCACCGACACCAACAACTGGTACTACATCGAATGCGACCGGTTCGGCAATCGGCTCCGCATCCGGAACCGTGACAGCTATCGTCAAGCCCCATGAATGCACTCATCCAGACTCGCCGCGGCATTCAGTCTGACAACCCTCCGCCAAGGGGCCTCGCATTGGGCCGGCACCTTGCACACTCGGCCTCATCCAATTCATTTTCCGTCTCACGCCCCCTGCACACAAGGCGCACCGCCGGTTTCACTCTCGTGGAGGTTACGTTGGCCCTTGCTGTGGCTGTTATTGGGATCTTGGCCATCATGGGGTTGTTGGGGGGTGGCACCAGTGCGGGGCAGCGAATCACCGAGGACAGCGTGATCACAACCTTGGTGGATGACATGATCGCATGGCGAAAAATCACGCCATTTGATCGGCCGTCCTACTTTCCGTTTTCCAATTTGCTGGTGCGCGCGACTCCCCGTCCCTACACGTACACGGAGTTTTTTAACATCAACGGTTATCTCCAATACGACGTCGCGGGCCAACAACTGACCAACTGGAGCCGCTATTACAAATTCACGTTCACCGTGATGGATCACCCCGCGTTCCCCGGCTCACGGGACGTGGCACGCTTGCACATTATGGTGGAGTGGCCCGTAAATCCGAGCAATGGAAATCCGTTGCCCATTACCCAACGCCGCGCCTTTGTCACCCAAATCGCGAGGATGCAATGAACAGAATCCGCTCAATCCGCCAGATGGTTGACGTCTGCATCGTGCACAATGGCACCGTGCTCGTCTCACGTAAGCGTCGCCAGCGCGGCGACCGCGTCAGGCGTCAAGGTCAGCCCCGTCGTGCTGGCTTTACCTTGGTTGAGTTGTTAGCCGCCATCGCCATCATGGCCATTCTGATGGCGGCAATATTCGGCGTCCATACTCAGGTCGCCCGGGCGTGGCAACTGGCGGAACGACGCACCGAGGTGTTCCAACAAGGCCGACTCATCATGGAGATGATCACGCGCGAGCTGGAAAACGCCATGGCCGGCCCGGCCGGTTCCGGGCCAGGTGTAATCACGTTCCTCGGATATGAAAATGCCACCACTATTCCGGGCTCCTCCAGTGCCGACTTGGCCGCCACACCACCGAATGACCAACTGTTTTTCGTCTCCAGCACCGGCGACTCCGTCAACGACCCCACCGGCGACCTCTCAGAGTTCGGTTACATGGTGGTTTTTGTACGTGATGACCATGCCACCATGCGACGCCGTCACTACTACTTGCTACGTCATTACGAGCCACCAACGACGAATAATGCTGCAAACGCAGCTCGTGACTTTTTCACCAACCCGAATTGGCCGAACACTTCCACCCTCGGCCCTGCCAATAAAGTACCGGTTCTCGACAATGTGGTGCGGTTTGAAGTGGACTACGAGA
>JANWVU010000163.1 GCA_025056465.1 Verrucomicrobiia bacterium
TTGGTGGTGCGCCGCCGGCCCATCGTTCCCGATGAGGTCACGGCTGGGCTACCCACCGTGGCCTTACGGCAACCTCGACACCCGGTCGCGGCGACCCTGTTGGCCGCCGCCAACGTACCCGTGGCTGCACCTAGCGCCAACCTCTTCGGTCGGCCCAGTCCCACCCGCGCGGAGCATGTGGCGTCAGACCTTGGCGACCGTGTGGACTTGATCCTCGACGGCGGACCAACGGAGGTGGGTGTTGAGTCAACAATCCTCGACCTCACGCAGAACCCGCCGGTTATTCTTCGACCCGGTGGAATTCCCGCGGAGCAACTGAACCATGCCCCAATCGCACCAGCGGTCGCCGACGCATATGTTCGCGCGCCCGGCATGACGCTTCGCCACTACTCACCGCGCACACCAATCGAGTTGTTTGAATCGGAGGCCGCCTTACAGGCGCGCGTCCGGCAAATCCCGCAGGCCGGTATCCTGCGCCCCACCGCCGAGACGCTTTACGAGGAACTGCGTCGGCTCGATCAAGCAGGTGTCCCGGTCATCCTCGCGCTGCTACCGCCACCAGGTGGACTAGGCACTGCACTACGCGACCGCCTCTTTCGCGCGGCCGGCCAACCGCCCCGCTTCGACCAACTGCCGCCCACCGGCCTGCAAACATAACCTCACTGACCGCGGCCTACCGGCCGATGCACATGCGTTCAGAAAGCGTCATGAGGGCCTACCGGCCGGTGAGCCGCTTCCCCAAGTCGAAGAGAGCGCAAGAAGTCTTTTCGTATTGCGGCGATGAGCCAAGGCTTGCCGCTGAGGTTTTTTTACCGCCGCACACGTGGCGAGAGGTTTATCGAAAAGGCCGGCAACGGCCCCCGAAACGTGTCAGATCCCCCTGCTGAGTCACCCGTTGACCACCACGTCACTCACTGCCCTCTATCACCGCTAACCGCAGCGATCACCACCTCGAGTGCCGCCAAGTGTGCAGCGACCCGACGATCCAGTGGTGCGCCCACGGGCGTTTCACTACCGAGCACATGGTCCGTGTGGTGCGCGAAAAGGTGGTAAGCCATTGGCCATTGCCGCCGGCGACGCATCGCGGCGCGCGTCAGTGGTCGCAAAATCAGTCCCCGTCCATCGGCGCGGTGACCGTCAATTTGCGGACGCGGGTCGAGCGGCATCACTCGCGCCACGCGAGCCAGAATTGCCGGCGCCAACGGCGTTCTGTCACGGCACCCCTCGTACAAATAGTACCCTTGGCCATCCACGTCTTCATGAAACTCCAACGACAACACAAAGTGGCGACCCGCGACGAGGCGTTTGATCAAGCGCGCATGTTCGCAGCGCGTGCGGCCGCGAAATTGGCGGTTGATATCCAGTCCCTGCCGGCTGCGACGCTGATTGCGTTCCCAACCGTACGGATTGATGCACGGCCATATGATCCAGTTCACGACCCGCGCGCCTGCCGGAGACGATTCGAGAAATGTCAGCACCGCTTCCACACCCGCTGGTTCTTCGCCGTGGATACCGGCCGACAGCAGAATCGTGGGGCCGGCTCGCGGTTTTCGAGGCCGAACTTGGTAAAACCGCAAACCGTCCACGAGTCCTACCGGCTCGACGTGCCAGACTCGCCGAGATAATCGCTGCAAGCGTTGTTCCAACCGCCGGTAATCCCGCACCACGGGCATGGCCATTCGTGGGTGGGCAGCGCGTCTTAGCCGCTTTGGGTGACGGCGCGAAGGAACTCTTTGTTGGTTTTCAGCTTCGACAGCCCGAGCAACAACCGCTGAATTGCCTCAACGGGCGGCGCACCGGCCAGCGCGCGGCGCATCCGCGCAATTGCGTCCAACTCAAACGGCGTGAGCAACAACTCTTCCCGCCGCGTGCCGGACATGTTGATATCCACCGCCGGCCAATACCGCTGCTCGGCGATTTTGCGGTCCAGTACCAGCTCCATGTTGCCGGTGCCCTTGAACTCCTGGAAAATTAATTCGTCCATCCGCGAGCCGGTCTCGATCAACGCGGTGGCGATGATTGTCAGCGACCCGGCTTCTTCGGTGTTGCGGGCCGAGGCAAAAATCCGACGCGGTTGCTCCATCGCGCGCGCATCCAGACCGCCCGTCATCGTGCGGCCGGTGGACCCAATGTAGTTGTTGAACGCGCGCGCCAACCGTGTGATGGAGTCCAACACTACAAAGACATCCTTACCGGATTCAACGAGACGCTTGGCCCGTTCGATGGCGATTTTGGCGGTGCGCACGTGGTCCTCGATGGTTTGGTCGTTTGTCGAGGCAATCACTTCGCCGCCTTTGATCGAGCGACGAAAATCCGTCGTCTCTTCGGGACGTTCATCCACCAGCAACACCATCACGTGCACATCCGGATGATTGGTCAGCACCGCGTCGGCGATGTGGTGCAGCAAGGTGGTCTTACCGGTCCGCGGGGCCGCGACAATCAATCCGCGCGTGCCTTTGCCAATCGGCGCCACCAGGTCCAACACCCGCGTGGTGTACCGGTCGGGTGTGGTCTCCATGATAAACCGCTCGTTTGGCTGGATGACCGTGAGGTCATCGAATTTTTTCAGCGTCATGTACTGCTCAGGAGATAGACCATTGATCGTCTGAATCTCCACCAACTGAGGGCTGCCCTTCCGCGGCGGCGCAGACATCCCTTCAATCTCGACGCCGGGGCGCAGCCGGTATTTCCGAATCATGTCGGGCGACACGTAAATGTCGCTCGGACTGATTTGGAAACTCCGGGCGGGACTGCGCAGAAAACCGAATCCTTTTTCGCCGACTTCCAACACACCCCGGCACGGGGTAAGCGGGCGCACCGGAGTGGCAACCGCTGGGGGCACGCTCGGAGCCGGTGGCGCCTCAGCCGTTTCTGTCGGCGGTGGGGAGGCGGCCGGCGCTGGCTCACCAACAACCACCGCAGCCGGCGCGCTTCCCGCTGGCTCTGCGGTCGGCGCAGCTGGCGCAGGAGCCTGTTCAGCAGGCGGAGCCGCCGGTGCTTCCTCTCCGGGATTTTTCTCCCCCGAATTCACCTCGGCCCCAGGGACTGTGGCCTCGGTTGTGGGCGCAGACGACGCGTCTTCGTGGTTGATATTCGTACGCCGTTGTCCACCTGAACGGCGTCGGTATCCATATCGTTGTGTCATGCTCTGATCTTTGTCGCAGGGCTACTGCCCCGGGTTGCTTCGCCGGAATCAATCCTGGCAACCCTGTCCGAGAACCAGCAATCCAACACGCCTAAGGCCTAACTACACTGTCACGCCTTTTGTCGGGCGATGCCACGCTCAGACTTGCGACAGAAGTCGATGAAGTGTTCGATTTCCTTGCTTTGCGAAACTTCGCGGCAAACCTTATCCAACGCATTCGACAGTGTCAAGTCCGAGCGAAAAACGATTTTGTAAACCTCGCGCAACGCGCGCTCGACATCGGCCGGCACCCCATGCCGTTCGAGCGCTACCTTGTTGATGCCGCGTGTGGCCGCCGGGTTTCCGTCCACAATCATGAACGGTGGCACGTCTTGGACCACTTTCGAGCAGCCGCCGATGATGGACATCATCCCGACCCGGCAAAATTGATGCACCGCCGCCAGCCCACCAATCACCGCATAATCCTCCACCACCACATGACCCGCCACCGTGCCGTTGTTGCTGAAAACCACATGATTACCCACAACACAGTCATGCGCCACGTGCGCATACGCGAGGAAATGATTATGGGCGCCAATCCGTGTCACGCCACCGTCCGCCGTCGCGGTGTGGACCGTGACATGCTCGCGAAACACGTTGTACCCCCCAACCTCCAACCGGCAGACCCCACCGGCATACTTCAAGTCCTGCGTCTTCAGCCCGATGCACGCAAACGGAAAAAACTCATTTCCCGGTCCAATGACCGTGTAACCATCCAACACAACTTGGCTGTGCAACCGGCAACCAGGCCCCAAATGCACATGCGGTCCGATGATACAATACGGCCCAATCTCGCAATCATCGGAAATCTCCGCGCCCGCCTGCACCACGGCGGTTGGATGAATTCGCGGCGCCCCCATGCCGGGCTGCTTCTGTAACCGAACCCACACCATCTGGCAAGCCGGTGACTTGAGGCTGCCATCGGTACCCCCGGCCGCTCTCCCGAAAAAGGGCGTCAGCCAGTCAATGAGTCGTCATTCACAGGCCAAACGGAAAAAGTCCGCAGCGCCTGAGCGAAGCGGAGACAGCCCGGGCGCGGACAAGGGCGATGACGGCATCGTGGAAAGGCTGCCGGGTTTCCATCCGTTAGCCCGACGGTCGGGCTTTTAGTCATGCCATTCCAAAATGTTCAGTTCGCCTT
>JANWVU010000164.1 GCA_025056465.1 Verrucomicrobiia bacterium
ATCGGGTTCGGACACCAACCACAGGAAAGGCGCTTCTTCAGGCCGGCTCACGAGCCGGTAACGTCGGTACTGTTCAAACCCCAGCAGACCTTCGGGGAAGCTCAGGATGGTCTCCGTCAGCCGGTCGGTAGCGGACAAAACTGTCGCGGTTGTGGTCATGAATGCCTACCGGGCAATGCGCGTGCCAGTGGGGAGATGGTCGCGACCGGGCGGCGGCAAGGAAGCGTTTTCGGCAAATCATGCCGTGTGGACGGACGGTTCGTGCCGAACCGCGATGCGAACGCGGCGCTTTGTGGGCGCAAGGTTATTGGCATGGAAATCGCAGTCAACCGCTCAATTGAAACGATTGAAGCCATGAACCAAACCGCAACTGCCCATGCTGCGAAGCCGACGGGGACTTCATCACTCGACGATTACATCAACCGTGCACATCATTTGGTGCCGGCACCGGCGGTGTTGCCGCAACTGTTACCGTTGCTGAACCAGCCGGACGTGAACACCGGCCGCGTGGTCGAGCTGATCTCGTACAGCCAGACGGTCACTGCCAACGTGCTGCGCATTTGTAACAGCGCGTATTACAGTCGCGGCACGCCGATTGACAGCCTGGCGATGGCGGTATCGCGGATTGGTTTTCGACAGATTTACGAGATTGTGGTGTCGGTAATTTCCGCAGCGACATTGGCGCGACCGCAGAAAGGCTATGGCGTGGAAGGCAACGAAATGTGGTGCCACTCCGTGACCAGCGCGATTGCGGCGCAGATCATCGCGCGCGAGGCGCAGTTGGATGAGCAGGTGGTGTTCACGGCGGCGATTTTGCATGACGTGGGCAAGATTGTGTTGTCGGTGGCGCTCGAAGACCGCAAGGAGCAGGTGCAAAAAGAAATGCGGAACAATCTCTCCCCGCTGGAGCTGGAGTTGAAACTGCTCGGCGTCAATCATGCGGAGGTGGGCGGGCGATTGTTGGAGAAATGGAAGTTGCCCGAGCATCTGTGTCAGCCGGTGCGGTTTCACCACAACCCCGCCGGGGCGAACGGTCACGGCAAACTGGCGGCGTGTTTGTATCTGGGCAATTTCGTGGCGTATTTCATGGGCAACGGTTTCGGCCAGCATGCGCTCGATCTCAAGGGCCGCGACGCCGCGCTGAAGCTGCTCGATTTATCGTCTGACCGGCTACCACAGTTCATGGCCAGCACCCAGGAGCAGTTCAAGAAGGTCAAACACATGTACAACTTGAACTGACCAGTGGGTGACTGTAACGCAGTCCGGTTCTCCTGCCTACCGGACCGGACCCATCGGGAGAGCTCTCGTCACAAGCCGCTCCTCTGCTTCTCTAAGTGCGCACGATCGCGCTTGTCACAGATGAGGGCCTGGCTATCCTCTGCCCGCGTCATTCGACAACGAGGGACGCGATCATGCGAAAATTTCGAGTTGGGGCAGTTGGCGCCGGTGGGATATTTAAAATCGCGCACGTGCCCGGTTGGAAAGCCCTGCCGGATGTGGAGATTTACGCGGTGTGCGACGTGGATTTGGCTCGCGCACGGGACATCGCGCTTGAGGTGGGCGCCACACACGTGACCACGGATTACCGGGAGCTGGTCAAACTGGATCTCGACGCGGTGGACGTTTGCACGCCGAATAAGGTTCACACACCGGCCGTCCTGGCAGCGTTGGAAGCCGGGAAGCACGTGCTCTGTGAAAAGCCGTTGGCCGTGTCCACGGAAGAAGTGCGTGCGATGGGTGAGTTGGCCGATCGCAAAAAACTCAAATTGATGACCGCACAGCATTTCCGGTTCGCCTCCAGCGCACTCGCCATCAAGAGCTGGGCGGATGCTGGTCACCTTGGTGAGGTGTATCACGCGCGCGTGCGGGCCATGCGCAGAGCGTTGGTGCCGACCACGCCCGGTTTCATCGACGCGAACCTCGCCGGGGGCGGACCGTGCATGGACATTGGCGTTCATGCGCTGGATACCTGCATGTGGGTGATGGGATTTCCGAAGCCGCTGCGGGTGACCGGCACGACCAAGGTCAACTTCGCCAAAGGGCACAAAATTCACGGCATGTGGGGTGAGTGGGACCGCCAACGGTTTTCGGTGGAGGATTTTGCGGCCGGGTTTGTGCATTTTGAAAACGGAGCCACGATGACTTTGGAGGCGGCCTGGCTCGGTCACCAGACGGAGAACGAAGACATGAGCTTCCAGTTGTTCGGAACCGAGGGCGGGGTGAAATGGCCGTCGGGCGAGTATGCGAGCGTGGCCGGTAAGACGTTTGTGCAGGGCACACTCACGTACTGGCAACGGATTGAGCGTCCACATAGCGAGGAGATTCGGGCGTTTTACGAGTGCGTGGTGAACAATCGACCGTCGCCCGTACCATGGACCGAGACGATCAAGGTCATCGCGATCCTCGAGGCCATCTACGAGTCCGAAAGAAAAGGCCGCGAGGTGACGGTCAAACTGTAGCTCGCACTGGTTTGGTTGAAAAACAACCCCATGTCGCGAGAAAAAATCTGGAGGCGGGTGTCGGAATCGAGCGGAGACTGGCTTTTTTCGCGCTCAGTCAACCCAACACCAACGCCCACAATCACAAGCCCATCTCGTGACAGGCATCGTTACCGTGTGCAAAATCGCCATGTCGAAGACGATTGTCAAGTCGCCGATTACCGTGCAAAAACTCATTCACGAAGCGGAAGCCCTCGCCCCCAACGGCGACGCTGGCATTCTTGCTGGCGCGTTTTTGTGCCTCGGTGCGTCGGATTCCAACATTCGCCTGCGTGACCCTGAAAAACATTTGGCCACGTCAACTGACACATGCCGGACTGATATTCCACGCATTGGCTGGCAACCTTGCTGACACTAGATGGTGACGATCGCGCTGGCACGTGCGGGCGGCTCGCTCCGCTCAAGCCGCTCTGCCACGCCGCCGCACGCGCCGCGACGGTCTCGGTTCACTAGCGGCCCGTGCCGCTTTCCGTCGCGTTGGCGGAGACGACGATCCATTCGTCCCGCCCACCGCTCCGGCCAGCCGCGCCGGCCGCTTTCAACTCCGGGGTTGTTGGCAAGCCGAGCGTGTTCGTGATGGCATTTTCATAAACAAGCGTCCCCAACTGTCGTCATAATCGAATGAGTACCCGATCTAATCTACCTTTGTTGGCCGAACATGAACGGTGACGTTATTCAAATCGTGCGTGCGCGAGAGATCCGGCTTGCGCTGGGGCAACGGATTCGGTTGACGCGGCAACGACTTGGTCTGACGCAATCGTTGCTGGCGTCAAAGTCTGTGGTCTCGGCAATGACGGTTTCGCGTCTCGAACGCGAGGGGCAAGGCGCCGTGGACCATCTGTTGCGGGTGCTCCAGGCATTATGTGAACTGGATGGGTTTCATGCCCATGTGCATGGACTTCTTCAGAAGTCATCGCTGCCGCAAAACATTTCCGAACTGCAGCGACTCGCGCGGCCGCGACAACGGGTGCGATTGCGCAAACCGCCACAAGGCCCGTCATGAGTGTGGAGTCGCTTGAGGTGCGATTGCGATTTGCCGCGGACCGTGAGCACGCGGTCGGCAAACTAGCCATCGCCGTCCGAAATTTCGTCTTCCAATACGAGCCAACATTTCTGAGCTTGGGTCTAGGTATCCTGAATCATTAGCGTGAAGGGGAAATGTTCACTTTTGGGTGAACGTTTTGGGAGGGGGCCGGTCAAAGGGGGGTATGAGCCAACATGATTCGCTGCGGCCCTCCCGGTGTGTGGTTGAGTTTCGGCCGGCCTCTCAAGCAACCGCCCACGGCGGGCAACTGGCCGTGGCCGCACTGGTGACTCAGTTCGGTCTTTGGAAACGTGTGCGGGAAACACCGGCGCTCGACCCCCGCACGGATCGCTCGAAGGGCTTCGATCCAGAAGTGTATGTGGCGGCGTTCTTGTTCGCGTTCACCAGCGGCGGCGTGGCCATCGCTGACGGGGAGCGGCTCGATGCGGATGAGTCGTCGAAGATGTTGCTCGGCGTGGCGAAACTGCCCGATCAGAGCGCACTCGGCAAATGGTTGCGCGCCCTCGGGGAGGCCGGGCGAGACGCGTTGCGGCAGATCACGCGGGAGTTGGTCGCCTGGACGTTGGCGCGCGTGCCGCCGGAGCGGTTGTTGGTCAACGGCCGATTGGAATGTTTCTTTGACGACACGCAGATTGAAGTGTCCGGGAAATGGTTCGCGGGCGCGGCGATCAATTACGAGGGGCACTGGGCGTTGTCGTGGCAG
>JANWVU010000165.1 GCA_025056465.1 Verrucomicrobiia bacterium
ACGAGGATTTGGCGCGATTGCTGAGTTTGCTCGGCGTGGATAATCTGTGAGCGTGAGTGACACGCCACGATCCACAGAGCCAGCCTTGAAGTCAGCTGCCCCAGTGAGCATGACAGGGGAGCGTCGTGCTCGCGCGAAACAGTACGAGCGCATCCACAACTGGCTGTATCTTGGCGACATCGTTCTGACCTTGGGGATCTTGGTCGTCTTGCTGTGGACGGGTGCATCCGCAACGATCGCGCAGTGGGCGCGCACGGTGGTACCCAATCCATGGTTGCATGTGCCACTGTACGTGACGGTGTTGGTCCTTGGGTTGAAACTGATGTTTTTACCGTTGAGTTACGTGGTGGACTATCGGCTGGAACACCGGTTTGGGCTGTCCACGGAAACGCTGACTGGCTGGCTCAAGGATCAGGCGAAGTCGCTGGCGTTGAATCTCGGGTTGGGCGTGGTGGTCGTGGACGTAGTGTACTTTCTGCTGCGTCAGTTTGGCGAGTGGTGGTGGGTAGCGGCCGGTATGTTTTTGCTGGTGTTTGGTGTGGCACTTTCGGCGGTGTACCCGGTGTGGATCTTGCCGCGGTTTTTCAAACTGACGCCGGTGGAGGACGAATCGTTGCGCGCGAAACTGACAGCGTTAGCCCAGCGGGTCGACGTGCGTCTGCTGGGGATCTACCGCATGCAACTCAGCGATAAAACGCGCAAGGCGAACGCCGCGTTTGCGGGGTTGGGACGCACCCGCCGCATTCTCCTCGGAGACACGTTGCTTGACCGGTTCACGCCCGACGAAATCGAAGTGGTTTTGGCGCATGAGATTGCGCATTACAAACATCGCGACGTGGCACGGTTGCTGGCGTGGAATGCGCTGACCGTTTTTGGCGGGTTGTGGGTTACGGAACAGACATTGACTCGTGCATTGGCGTGGTTTGGATTTACGGAGCGGGCGGACATCGGCGCGTTGCCGTTGCTGGCGTTGTGTCTGGTGGTGTTTGGTTTGGTGGTGATGCCCCTGAACAATGCGTTCTCGCGCTGGCGCGAGTGGGAGGCCGACCGGGCCGCGTTGGCGATGACCGGTAACGCCGACGCCATGGTGCGGGCATTGGAAAAACTGGCCGAACAAAATCTGGCCGACCCCGAACCGCATCCGTGGATTGAGTTTTTGCTCCATGATCATCCCTCGCTCGGACGACGGATTGCGTTTGCAAAACGATGGGCGGGGGCGTAATCGCGCGGGCGGTGCTGTTGGGGCTGTTGGTTGGATGCCGACCGGCCTCGCCCCCGTGGCCCAGCCCCGCGACGTTTGATGCCACCAATGCCTACCGACATGTAACAGAGCTCGTGGCGTTTGGGCCGCGTCCCAGCGGCAGCGAGGCGGCGCGCCGCACGGCGGATTATCTGGCAGCGGAGCTGCGGGCGATCGGTTTGCAGGTGGAAGTACAGGAGTTCTATGCTGGCACGCCGCGCGGGCCGATGGTGTTTCGGAACGTGATTGGCCGCACGCGGGCGGCGCATGGGCCGCTGTTATTGGTGGGATCACACTACGACACGAAGTGGCTGCCCCAAATTCATTTCGTTGGGGCCAACGACAGCGGATCGTCCACGGGTATGGCGTTGGAGCTGGCGCGGGTGTTGCGCGAACAGCGAAACCTGTGGTTTGTGTTTTTCGACGGGGAAGAGGCGATTTACGACTACGGTCCGCAGGATGGGTTGTGGGGCAGCCGGTATTTCGTGGAGCAACTCAAGGCTACCGGACGTGTGCGGGACGTGCAGGCGTTGGTGTTGCTGGACATGGTGGGCGATGCAGACCTAACGATCACCCTGGCACCCAACAACACCCCGTCGTTGCTGGATCAAGTGTTTCGCGCCGCCGAGGCATTGGGTTATCGGCGCTATTTCCAGTTTGTGCCGCATGAGATCCTGGATGATCACGTGCCGTTTTTGCTAGCGGGTATCCCTGCGGTAAACCTGATTGATTTCCAATTCGGCAGCGCTCCCGGTCGGAATGACTATTGGCACACCGCGGAGGACACGCTCGACAAGCTGAGCGTGCGCAGCCTGGAGATCATTGGGCAAACGACGATTCAACTCTTGGGGCAACTTCGATCCGCGGCGCATCGGTAAGCGCGCGCGCGGCGCACATCCGCCACGCTGACGGGTGAGGTGCCGAGTTGGCGGGCCAATTCGTTCAAGCTCAAGTCGCGCCGCAGATCGCTTTCGAGCAAGGCACAGGCGCGGTCTATAGTTTGGCGATCGGCGGCGGAATGTTAGCCGCCGCAACGGGCTTCGGGGAGCACCAGTTGCAACCGGGCCACCTCAAGCAGCGGTGGAACGTGGCCGGGTTTGCGAGGAGCACCGAGCACGGACTCAAATTTTTGGAGCCAGTAGAGGTCGGGTCCAAAATGCCAGGTGGGTTGGCGTGTGTCCAGCAAGCCGCACTGGCGCCAGAGATCGAACACAGGACCGTCAAATACGAGGAAAAACTTTGTCCAATCATGCCCCTGCCGGTTCTCGTAAGCTTGAGCTAATTCGGGAAAAATGACGATTAGGTCGCCGGGCGCGAGCGTGCGGTGCAGGCTGTTGACATCGGCAAACTTGACGTTGCCATCCACGCCAACCCCATGGCGTGAAGCCCCAGCGCGCGCGGGTTGTTAAAGGAAACCCCGTGGTTCTTGCGAAGGAAGCTCACCAGTAAGATGTGTTCGAAGTGGTGCGACCCGTTATGCCCAAGCTGCCGGGTCTTTTTGCACATGGCCAGACAATACAAGAACTTGGCCAACCACGCCATAGGCTCCACAGGGACTAGAGCTAACCAAGATTGAGGCATGGTCGCTTTTACATTTGCCTTTGGGTTCATGGGCATTGAGATGGACACATTCCCGGCCGCGTTTGATGAGCCATGGGACTGCTCGATTATGATGGATGATGCCGAGGCGTTGCGTTGCTGGGTGCGAAAGGACGGTTACGTTTTTTGCGCGGGTATTTGCATCGCGATGGAGTTAAGGCGGTTGATATGGGAATTATTCGACGGCCGATGCCGAGGAGTACTGTGACCGGAATTTCCGCTCGAGCAGGCGGTGACCGCACGCCGCAAGCGGCGCGCGTGTGCTGGCGAGTGGAGGGACAACAATCCGCTGCTGGCTCGGCTGTTGTATGCAGGGCCACCGAGGGCGTTTTACGAACGATTGTTTGACGAGCTAATTCAGCATTAGGATTTCACATGGTTATGGTGTATCTCGGGACATCCATCGGGCGCCGCACCGCTCGCGGATGTTGTGCACATGGGGCGGGGGGCGAAAGAGCTGTCCACCTCGCGGACGGCGTTAGGAGACATTGATCTCGAGATGGGTGGGTTGCTGATCTTGGAGGGTTCGATTCATCAAACCCACCGGTTGCGAAAGTATTTGGAATCCGATGTGGATATCTACTGCGTAAATTCCCTCGATGCAGCCAACATCGTGAGCGGGCGAGAGCTATGGCATTGGGGTGCATGGCTGACCAACAACTCGGTCCCATTGCGCTGGCATTTGGGTGGGCAGTGGTTGACGACGGAGTTTCGGATGGGGGATGTCTTGATCTTCACCGTGGCGACGATCCATGCGAGTGTCGTCAACCAGACTGACCGGTTTTGGTTGTCGCCGGACAGCCGGTACCAGCGCGCGACCCGATTGATGAGCGGTGGATCAGTATCAACAGTCGACCGCTGATAGGCCATGCCTTGGCCGGCAAGCGGTTCGGATTTGTTGAACCGGCGGGCAGCACCTTATTGGTCGCACCGTGCCGGGCTGACGACGATTGGAGGCGGTAACGAATTTCGGATTGAAGCGTAACCGGGCTAGTTGCCGTGGTAGTTGCAGTTGACTCCTATTAGTGGTCACCCTACCGTGCACACATGCGGCTTAAGCTGATCTCGTGCAATGTGTTTCAGCGCGAGGTGTGTTTATGCCTGAGCACCACGCCGCACGTGGTGGATGTGGAATTCACCGAGCTGGGCGAACACGCCAACAGCGCCGGGCTGCGCCGCTTTTTGCAGTCAAAGATTGACGCCACCGAAGCCAGTGGCAAGCCCTACGACGCGGTGTTGCTGTTGTACGGATTGTGTGGGAATGCTACGGCGGGATTGCGGGCACGGAGCCGTCCGTTGGTGCTGCCGCGGGCGCACGATTGTTGCACCATTCTGCTGGGGTCGAAAGAGCGGTTTGCGGAGTATTTCAAGGATGCGCC
>JANWVU010000166.1 GCA_025056465.1 Verrucomicrobiia bacterium
CAGCCGCGCCGCACCCTCGGCGATCTCCTGCCGGGTTTCGGCGGAATCGACAACGACGTCATCGAGAGCGTCATCACGAAGCATAGCAGTGGTGTCTCGGTGATTGCCGCGCCCATTACCGGCCAATTCGACGGCACGACGCTGTCGCGGCACATTGTCACCAGTATCCTCGAGTCGTTACGCGAACATTATGAGGCCACCATCGTGGATACCGGCTACGCGAATCTCGAATCCACCGTCGCAGCAATGGATGCCTCCGACATCATCCTCGTGGTGGTGGGCACCGATCTTCCCAGACTTCGCGACGGCAAACAATATTTGAAACGGTTGCTGGCGGCCAACTATCCCCGCCAAAAAATCCGTGTGGTGCTCAATCGCACCTCGTCGGCCAAGGAAATACCGACCAGCGAGATCGAGGAAATCCTCGAATTCCCCGCCGCCGCCATTCTCCCGAACGACGACAGCATTGTTGGTTCGTCTGTCAACCTCGGCCAGCCATTCGTCACCACGCATCCGTCCAAAGCGGTATCGAAAGCCGTTTTTACGCTGGCCGAGCAAATCCGCCCGGCTGCGGCGCAGAAAAAATCACGTGGACGATGGTTTTCATTCCTTCACTAACCATGAACCGCACAGAGAAAGGCAGGTGATTGCGCGTGCCTCCTAATCCAGAAGTCGGCTCCCAGTTTTACGTCCAGCAAAAAAACGCCATCCTTGCCTACCTCGTTCAAAACATTGATCAAAACCTCTTGGAACGGGGCGATGAGGCGCAACTGCGGGCGCGCGTGGAAGAGTTGGTGGAAGAAAAATTGCGCGCCGAAAAAGTTCCCTATTCGCGCCAAATGCGCAACCGGTTGGTCTCCGACATTGCCGACGAAATCCTCGGCTACGGACCCATCGAGCCGTTATTGCGTGACCCCACCGTCACCGAAATCATGGTCAACCGCCATGACCAGGTGTACTGCGAACGATTCGGCAAGCTGGAGCTGACCGATGTCCAATTCCGCGACGACGAACACATTCGCCACGTCATTGATAAAATCGTCACGCCCCTCGGCCGTCGCGTGGACGAATCCAGTCCGATGGTGGACGCACGCCTACCGGATGGCTCCCGCGTCAACGCCATTATTCCCCCGCTCTCGCTGAACGGCCCCGTGTTGACCATCCGCAAATTTTCCGTGGATCCCTACACCGTCGAGGACCTCATCGGGTTCGGCACGCTCACCCAACACATGGCCGCGTTTCTGGCCGCATGCGTCAAAGTCAAACTCAACATCATCGTTTCGGGCGGTTCGGGCGCCGGCAAGACGACGTTGCTCAACGTGCTCTCCTCGTTCATCCCGGAAGGCGAGCGCGTGATCACCGTCGAAGACGCAGCCGAGTTGAAGCTGCATCAGCCGCATGTTGTGCGGCTCGAATCCCGACCGCCAAACATCGAGGGCAAAGGAGAGGTCAAAATCCGCGACCTCGTCCGCAACTGTCTCCGAATGCGCCCCGACCGCATTGTCGTGGGCGAGGTACGCGGCGGCGAGGCCCTCGACATGTTGCAAGCGATGAATACCGGCCACGAAGGATCCATCTCCACCATCCACGCCAACTCTCCCCGCGACGCCGTCGCACGCCTCGAAACCATGGTGATGATGGCCGGTATGGACCTACCCTCGCGCGCGATTCGCGAGCAAATCGCTTCGGCCATCCATCTCATCGTGCAGGTTGGCCGACTCAGTGACGGCAGTCGCAAAGTGCTGAGCATTACCGAAGTGCAGGGCATGGAAGGCAATGTGGTCGTGCTGCAGGACATCTTTACGTTCCGTCAAAAGGGCATAAGCGAGGCCGGTAAGGTTCTGGGCAGCATGCAGCCCACGGGCTTGGTACCACGATTTATGGACCGATTTGCGGCGGCCGGGATTAACATCCCCGCAGATATTTTCCGACAAACGTCGGCCTGACCCATCATGAGCCCAACCGCACTGGTCATTGTTTGGGGCGTGTTCATCGGGGTGGTGGTCTTTGCCGTGTTGCAACTGACACGCCGCCGTTCCGCCATCATCGAAGAGCGTGTTCGCACTTACGCTGCGCTCGAAGAGGAAGCTGCCCGCTCGGCGCAGGCCGAAACGCAACAGATCAGTCCCATCGGCCGTCTGCTGCAACTGTTTGTCGGACGCACTTACTTCGATCGGATTCAGGATGAGTTGGCGCAGGCCGATGTCCCCATGCGCCCATCGGAATATTTGCTCACCCGCGTGGTGCTCGCTGCCGTGGGTGCGTTGGTGGGCTGGACGATGTTTGGCAATCCCACGGTGGCCGCCACAATACTCGCGGTGTCCGGTTTTATCGGGCCGGTATTCTTTGTGCGCATCCACCAACACCGCCGCCGCGCGCGGTTCGTTCGCCAACTCGCCGATGCGCTGATGCTGCTGACAAACTCCTTGCGCAGCGGCTATAGCTTCCTCAAAGGCTTGGAACTGGTGGCCAAGGAAATGAGCGACCCCATTTCGAAGGAGCTTCAGCGAACGTTGCGCGAGGTCAATCTCGGTGCCACCATCGAGGAGGCGATGAAAAACCTCGGTCGCCGCGTTAACAGCCGCGACCTCGATATCGTCATCAGCGCGTACCTGGTACAAAAGGAGGTTGGCGGTAACCTCACCGAGATTATGCAAAAGGTGGCCGAAACGATTCGCGAACGGCTGCGTATTCAGGGCGATATCAAAGTGCTCACCGCACAAGGGCGCTTGTCGGGTGTGTTCGTCGGCGCATTGCCCATCATCGTCGGCATCCTCATCTGGATGTCGAGCCCCGACTACTTCAACGTGATGTTCGGGCCGCCGCATTACGTCATCGGCGGCTGGGCGGTGCCAATGGGA
This sequence comes from Verrucomicrobiia bacterium, assembly GCA_025056465.1. Lineage (GTDB taxonomy): Bacteria > Verrucomicrobiota > Verrucomicrobiia > Palsa-1439 > Palsa-1439 > JANWVU01. Next base: position 2,862 of record JANWVU010000166.1, read on the forward strand.
GTGGTGCTCTTTGCGGCTGCCTTGATCTGGCAGGCAATCGGCGCGTACATGATTTGGAAAATCATCTCCATCAAGGTGTGATCATGGTCCCGATTCTTATACCGCTGCTGGTGCTGGTCGTTTTCGTGGTCATCGGCTACGCCGTATATCGAAGCAGCACCGGGTACCAGGTCGCCCAGCGCATCGAACGATTGCAGGAAATCGAGGTCACCACCCAGTCAGAGGAATTGCAGCGGCCGTTTGTTGAACGCGTTATCCTTCCTCTGGGCGAAGGGGTGGCGCGGTTGGCCCGACGACTTGTCCCCGTCGAGCCAGCGGATCAAAACCACAAGAAACTCGTCATGGCCGGTTTGTTTCCTAGGGTTTCCGCCAACCAATTCCAAGGCTTGTGCTGGTTGTCCGCGGCGTTGGGGTTTTTACTGATGTTCCTCCTGATCATGTCCGTGAACAAAACCCCCGCCCGCGACGTGAATCTGAGCGATCCCCTGAATCTTGCCTACTTGTTGCTCGGGTTGTTCGCCGGCTACAAAATTCCGCATTTCATCCTCGGGCGGCGGATCCGCATGCGCCAAGAAGAGATTCTCGCCTCACTTCCCTATGCGATTGATTTGCTATCCATCAGCGTGGAGGCCGGCATGGGATTCGACTCTGCCGTCGGATACACCATGCGACGAATCAAGGGGCCCTTGGCCGAGGAGTTTTCCAAGACCCTCAACGAAATCCGACTCGGCAAACCGCGGCTGGAAGCGCTCGAAGATTTGGGTAACCGCACCGGCGTAGAGGAACTCAAAATCTTCATCACCGCGGTCGTTCACGCCAGCCGCCTCGGCGGCAGCATCACCAACACCCTGCGTGTCCAGGCCGACTCCATTCGCACCCGTCATCGTCAGCGCGTCCAAGAACTGGCCATGAAAGCCCCGGTCAAAATGGTTTTCCCTCTGGTGCTGTTTATCTTCCCGGCTTTGTTCGTGGTGATCCTCGGCCCCGCCCTCATTTCCATCATCCGCAATCTGTAACCCCCATGATTGTCTTCAACGCCACCCGTGGAACGGTCTTGGCCAATCGTTGCCGATTTGCTGACACCGTATGGAAACGCATGGTCGGTTTGCTCAATCGCAACCGCTACGACCCCGGGGAAGGATTGGTACTCAATCATTGTTACGGGATTCATACATTCTTCATGAGGTTCCCCATCGACGTTCTATTCCTCGATCAAGATTACCGGGTTCTGCGCACCGTGAGCGATTTGCGGCCATTCCGCACGAGCATCGTCAAAAAGGCGGTTTACGTCATCGAACTT
>JANWVU010000167.1 GCA_025056465.1 Verrucomicrobiia bacterium
TTGGGTACGTAACCTTTTTTTCTTCTTTGGCCTGTTTTTTCTCGTCTTTGGCCTTGGGCCGCGCATGCGTCACGCCTTTTGGTGCAGTTGCCATAGGTGCTCCTCCGCGTCTTGTTAGTGGCCGCGTACTGTAGCCATGGGCTTCCCAAGGGGTCAAGCTCCCCCGCGAATCGCTTGTCCGCCGCCGCCCTGCATGGTAGCGTCGCGCGACCAAACGGAGAGCGCTCATGCGACGATTCTTTTTTACATTCGCCCTGCTTGGATACCTGGGGATCCCGTGCGTCAACGCGGACTCGTCACCTGAGCCGACCACTCCCTCCTTTCGCGTCGCCACGTACAACCTCGAAAACTGGCTTCGGATGGAACGCAATCGCCAACCAGACCAACCAAAACCCGCGGAATCCAAAGAAGCCATTTGGACGATCCTCGCCGAGATCCGACCCGATGTGCTCGGCTTGCAAGAAGTCGGCACCACGAACGACTTGGCGGAAATCGCCGATGGCCTCGCGCAACGCGGCCTGACCTACCCGTACTCGGAATGGATCCAGGGAGTGGACACTAACCGACACGTCGCCCTCTTGTCCCGATTCCCCATCAGCGCTCGCTTTTCTCGCACCGATTACGTTTTCATGCTCGGCACCAACTCGCACTCAGTTCAGCGCGGCATTCTCGACGTCGCCATCGAGGTGCACGATCGCTACTTTTTCCGCGCGTTGGTCGTCCACCTCAAATCCCGACGTGAGGTCCCCGAGTTTGACCAGGCGGAGATGCGCTTGAAAGAGGCGCAAACCCTTCGCGCTCACATTAGCAAAGCCTTGAAGGAGCAACCCGATCTCAACCTGCTTGTCATGGGCGATTTCAACGATGTGCCCGACTCCCAACCCATCCGCACCATCGTGGGCGAAGCACCGTTTGCGCTGCACATCCTACCGGCCCGCACGCGCGCTGGTCGTACTGGCACCCATCTCTGGCGCGCCCGCCGAGAATGGAGCCGCATTGACTACATAATCGTCAGCCCCGGTATGTATCCGGAATTTGTTCCAAACAGCGCTCGCATCGGCGAGCACCCGCTCAGCGAGCAAGCGAGCGATCATCGTCCTGTATGGGCTGATTTCTTTGCGGAGGACCGCCCGCCACCCGTAAACACCTCATCAGGCGAATCGGCCGAGCCTCAGCCCGCGCTGACAGAGACGCGACCGGAGCACTGAAATCCATCTCGTAGCCCTTTAGCAACTCTCACGCAGCGCACCGCGAGCACCAAGCACAGACCAAATCTACTCCGCGACCAATGTCACACTGGTCGTTTGCTGCAGAAGGAAATTGCCACGCCGCTCCGAAACCAAGACGACCATGGGCACCCGGTCGCCTCGCTGCACATCCGCCAACAACTCCCCCAACCGATCCCACGACTGAAACTCTTCTCCACCGATGTGCGTGATGACAAGCCCACGTCGAAAACCCGCCTCGGCTGCCGGGCTACCCCGACGAACATCCGCGACCAACAAGCCGGGCACGTACGAGATACCCAGCGCCTCCGCAAGGTCACGCGTCAACGGCTGGGCCGAAATCCCGAATTTGCTCCACAACAATTCTTGCGCCGATAGCCGCGGCAGTGTTTCCAACTTCACCGTGACCTGCCGGCCATCAGCTAGCCTCAATTGCACGGACTCGCCCGCTTGTTTACGGATCAAATGACGCTGCAACCGCAACACATCCCGAAACTCACGCCCATCAACCGTCATCACCTCGTCACCAGGCTCCAACTTTGCTCGCGCTGCCGGACTGCCGGCTTGCACCTCAGCGATTCGCAATCGGCCATCATCCAGCATCCAACGCACGCCAAACCACAACCGCGCGCGTTTCTCGGGCGTCAGCCACGTCGCCAACAACTGCGCCACGCGCCGAGCCGGTATGGCAAATCCAATGCCCTCGGCCTGCGACAAAATCGCCATGTTGATGCCCACCAACTCGCCTCGCAAGTTGATCAAAGGGCCGCCGCTGTTGCCGGGGTTGATCGCCGCATCTGTCTGGATGATGTCCTCGAACGTCACGTCGCCGGCCGTGTAACGACGGTTTTTGGCGCTGATGATTCCGCGCGTCACCGTGTGATCCAACCCAAACGGATTGCCCACGGCGATGACCGTCTCGCCGAGCATCGGCTCACGCTCCGCGGCAATTTCCACGGCCAGCAGCGAATTGGTCGGCTCAATTTTTAGCAACGCTAAATCGTTACGCTCATCGCCGCTGATGAACTGGGCTTCGTACGCTGTCCCATCGGCCAATTGAATCCGAATCTTGCTGGCGCGTCGCGTCACATGAAAGTTGGTCACGATCCAACCTTCCTCGTCCACAATCACACCCGAACCCAGGCTGTGTGCGCCCTCAGACTCCCGCGGAGGTTGGCCCCAAAACTGACGCCAAAAATCCTCAAACGGATCACGGAACGCTCGTGCCACAATACGCTCGGTACTGATGTTGACCACCGCCGGTAGGACTCGTTGCACCACGGAGACCACCGGGTCTTGCCACCGCTCCGAGGTTTCGGACTCTGCCGCATGTGCGACCGGTACCAGAACCAATCCGAACAACGCCATCCCCGCAACGAGCCGCCCCGGATTTCGCCATCGAGTTTTCATGAGGCGGCCACTATATTCGCCGAGCGGTGAGCGGGCAAGGAACCCCCACAACCCGGTATGGTCAACTTCGCGCACAACTTTGCGGCGCACCGCACACCATCCATGTCCGCGAGCCCGCCCGGTTGCCGGTCCCCGAACGCCTCCTGCAACTGATCTGGCAGGAGCAACGCCTCCGACGTCCTCTGCAAACCGCCGACGGCCAGCAGCTCGACGTGTTGTTCCCCGGCTGGTGGAGCGGAGAAGCGGGACCTGATTTTCGGCATGCCATCCTCCGCCTCAACCAACGCGAGTTGCGCGGCGACGTTGAGGTTCATGTGCACGTCGCGGATTGGTTTCAACACAAACACGATCGTGATCCGCGTTACGCAAACGTTGTTCTGCACGTGGTGTTCTGGAACGAACCACCCCCGCGCCAACCGCTTGCCGCACCGGTCGTTGTGCTCGCGCATCAGTTGGAAACCTCGTTGGAAGACCTGCGCAACGAACTAGACGCCGAGTCTACTCCCGCCCGCGCACCGGCCTGCTCTCGCCAATGCGCACGAGCACTGCGCGAGCTACCCAGTGCGAAGGTGCAACAGTTTTTGGCCGAGGCCGGACAGGACCGACTCGAACGCAAGGCCTACCGATTCCGAGAACGCTTGAAGTCGGTGCCGGTACCACAAGCGTTTTACGAGGGGTGGATGGAGGCGCTCGGCTACAAGGCCAACAAGACCGGCTTCCGATTGTTGGCGCGTCGCGTCCCGTGGTGGCCGGAATCAACCGTGCCGGTCGGCGACCGCGCTGGCGTGTTGTTCGGGGTTGCCGGCTTTCTTCCCGTGCGCCGTGCCGATTCTTACACCCGCGCGTTATGGAGCCGGTGGTGGCGTTGGCGTGGCGAATTCGAAGAGCGCACCCTGCCACCCACCGTCTGGAGTTTGAGCGGTAGTCGTCCCACCAATCATCCCCATCGTCGCCTCGGCGCCGCCACGGTGTTACTGGAGCAACGCGGCGACCTTTGGCCCGCTTGCCTGCGGGCCATCGAGGCCCGCGACGACCCCGCCGAGTTGTTTATGGGATTACAGGATGACTACTGGAGCCGGCATTGCACGCTGGGCGGTCGTGCCGTGAAGCAACCAACCGAGTTGATCGGTCGCGCCCGCGCCGAGGAAATCGCCATCAACGTCGTTTTCCCATTCGCCCTCGCGGTGGCGGGAAACAATCCCACACTCGCAGCCGAAGCACGCAACCAATTCGCTCAGTATCCGCCTTCCGCGCCCAACTCATTGCTGCGTCGAGCCGTCGAACACCTGCTACCGGATCAATCCCGCGCGCTCACTGCGGCCGCCCACCAGCAAGGTTTGCTGCAGGTGTTTGAGGATTTTTGTCTCAACCCCACCGGCCCCAATGGACAATGCCGGTTGCCCGAATTGGTGGAACGCTGGCGGCAGGAAAGCTGACCGCCGTCACTGGCAGCGTGACCAAGAGCGCAGTGCGTGCTCAGCCGATGCTCTGAGATTGTTTCCTGCGCAGGATGAAT
>JANWVU010000168.1 GCA_025056465.1 Verrucomicrobiia bacterium
CCCACCCGCGCACTCGAGCTGGCGTGGGAGTATCTGTTGCGGAATCATCCGCACGACAGCATTTGTGGTTGCTCACCCGATGAAACGCATGCGGCGATGCCCTACCGGTTCGATCAATCGCGACACATTGCCGAAGTGCATCTCGACACGGCGTTGCGACACTTGGCGGCTGCCGGTTTGCGCGGAAAGGTCGGCAAAACGGACCTGGGCGTGAGTGTGTTTGCCGCCGCGGGTGGCGTGGAGCAACCGCAACCCGAAATCTTTGTGCGATTGCCGGCCGGTTGGCCTCAATTTGGCGAGTTTTTCTGGTTTGAGTCCAAACCGTCGTTGCGTATCACGGACGAGGCCGGTCAGGAAGTGCCCTACCAATTGCTGGAGGTCGTACCAGCCACGACCCACATGGTGGTGCCGTTCGGCAAAATGCCCGTCGCAGAAACCCGGCAGGGTGTGCGCCTCGCGCTCGACACCCGCATCGGCCCGGGCGAGCAGCGAAACTTCGTGTTTCACCGCGCCACCGGCCCCACGCGGATTGCTCAGTCCAATCCCATCGGAGTGGATCGCGACACTTTGCGCAACGAGTTTCTCAAGGTGCAAGCCACCGGTGATGGAACGTTGCGTTTGACCGACGTGTCCAGCGGACGTGTCTATGCCGGTTTGGGAGCCATGGTGGACGACGCGGACATCGGCGATGGTTGGTATCACGGCGTGGCCACGAAAGATGCGGCGTACCTGTCCACGGGTGGTCGCGTCACGTTCGGGCTGACGGAAAACGGTCCGCTGCTGGCACGATTGCACCTGCGCGTGGAATGGTTGTTGCCGCGCGAATTCGATTTTGCCGCAATGAAACGCGGCCGCGAATTGGCGCCGTTGGTCGTCGAGCATCGAGTGACGTTGCGCAAAGGCAGCCGGTGGGTTGAGGTGGACACCACGGTGCACAACACCATTCGCGACCACCGGTTGCGGTTGCTGTGCCCGACGCGGTTCGATAAGGCACAGCGCTACTGGTCGGACACACCGTTCGATGCCGTGGAGCGAAGCATCGCGTTGCCGGCGGACAACCATCTGCGGCGTGAGCTACAGGTGGAGATGACCTCGCAACAAAATTGGGTGGCGGTCAGCGACGGCAAGATTGGTCTGGCGTTGCTGGCACCTGGTCAGTACGAGAGCGCCGTGTTGGACCAAACGGACCGGCCCCTTTGTCTGACGTTGCTGCGGGCGTTTCGCAGAGCGGTGTTCACCGACGGCAATGACGGCGGACAAATTCAGGGAAGCCACACGATCCGCTGGGCACTGATGCCGTTCGGCGGAGAGGTCCCGGCGGCAGAGTTGTACCGGGTGGCGCAAACCCTCGCCACGGGTGTGCGCACGGTGTATCTCGATGCGCAGGATTTGCGCGAGATCAAAACGCGCATGCGACCCAAGCCGGTGCCCCAGGTTACCGGCGATGTGGTGGTCAGCGGTTGTTACCGCGACGGAGATGCGTGGGTGTGGCGGTTGTTCAACCCTTCGGACTCCACGCAATCGGTGCGGTTGGCGGATGGTCTCGACTGGGTGCAAACCGATTTGCGAGGGCAACATCCGCAGCCGGTCAAGTCGCCATTGAAGGTGCCCGCCCGCAAAATCGTCACGCTGCGCGTCTTGGTCGCGTGAGCTAAAAAAGAGCAACCCCGCCGAACGGCGGCGGGGTTGCTCCACGGAAACCGCTACGGGTTGCAGCCTGCCTCTTACTTCTTGCCCAGCACGGCCTCTTTCGCCTGTTTGGCGATGCGGAACTTCAACACGCGCTTGGCCGGAATCTGGATGGCTTCGCCGGTTTGGGGGTTGCGTCCCATGCGCGCAGCGCGATTCACCAACACGAGCTTACCCAAGCCGGGAATGGTGAAGGAGTTCTTGGCCTCCTTGTACGCGAGCTTGACCATCTCATCAATGACCTCGGCAACTTTCTTCTTGGGCAACTCGGTTTTGTCGGCCAGCGTCTTGATGATCTGCGATTTTGTGAGCTTTGGCATAACCTGTCTGATCCTCCTTGAAGGGTTAAAGGTTGGGCAAAGCTATACAAAAACGGCCATTTTCATGCAACAACCGATTTTCGCGCCGCCTTACGCCACCAAAAACGGGTTGGTACGCCGCTCCGTGCCGATGGTTGTGGCCGGGCCGTGACCCGGCAGCACACGCACGTTGTCGGGAAGCGTGAGAAGCTGTTCGCGAATCGAACGTAGCAACGTACCCGTGTGGCCACCCGGTAGATCCGTGCGCCCCACGCCACCCGCAAACAACACGTCACCCGCAAACACCACATCCTCACTCGCCACCCACAACACCACGCTACCGGGACAATGACCCGGTGCCGCGCGCACTTCCAATCGCAACTCGCCGACAGAAAGGATTTGCCCGTGCTCCAAAAAGAAATCGGGTTCGCTCGGTTCCATCTCATCCACCAACCCGAACCACCGGCCCTGCTGAATCTTCAACAACGGCGCCGAATTGCGATGCACACCGAGCAGGGCGCCGGTACGCCGTCGCAACTCCGCATTGTCCCAGACATGATCCCAGTGACCGTGCGTGTTGAGGATGGTGCGAATCGGCGTTTGCCAGTCCTCCGCCTGTCTCAGGTACGCTGCCGTGACTCCCGGCGGTGCGTCAATCGCCGCCGCCACCCCACCGGCTCGGTCCGCAATCAAATACCCGTTGGTCTCCACGGGCCCGGCCACGAAAACTTTGCAAAGCATGCCGCATTTCTTACTTCGGCAGACCCGAATGGACAACTCCACCAAAGATGCAAGGTCGCGGTGGACAGCGACCCAGCACCCGGTCCGCTACTCGTCGCAAAGCGCCGTGAGCGTTTGGATCAATTCCTCGTTGCGGAACGGTTTGCGGATCAGTTTGCTCACCCCGTTCAGATAACCGGGCGGCAGTTGCTCCGGGGGCACACCCGTCAGCGCCACAACCTTCACGCGCGGGTTGATCTTGCGCAGCAACTGGAGCGTCCGCTCCCCGTTGAGGTCGGGCATCTGAAAATCGAGCAGAATCACTCGCACATCGCGTGGAATGTAGTCCAACACCTCCAGTCCTTTGACCCCACGATCTGTTTTCAACACGTTGAAACCTGCCTCATGCAGAATCAACTGCACCGTGTCCAGCAGCGCCGGGTCGTCGTCAATGATCATCACCGTGCGCCGGTCGGGTTCCAAGGCAAACGGCCGCGCCGCATCCACCGTCGGCACCGGCCCGAAGACGAACTCATTGATGGCATCAAGCAGTTTCATGATCCATGCCCTTTTTCGTCGTAGCTGGCATCAGCAGGGTACGCAGTTGTTCAATCAGTTTGGCGATATCAAACGGCTTGTGAAACACCGCCACCACACCCTCTCGAAACGACGGCGGCAAGAGCCGCTCGTCGAATCCCGTGATGGCGATAACCTTTGCTTGTGGGGCGAATTGCTGAATAAACCGCAAGGTGCCCGCGCCGTCCAAGTGGGGCATGTCAAAATCTAACAGGATCACTCTCACTTCCCCACCCGCATACCGCAACATGTTGAGTCCCTTCGCTCCGCTATTCGACCGCAACACGGAGAACCCTTCTGTCCGTAACGTTTCGGTTAGCGTATTGAGAAACTCGACGTTGTCATCGATCACCAACACGCGACCGCGCTCGGACAGCGGAACTGAAGCCTCTTCGACCCCCTCCTCCACACCCGTCAACCAGTTCGACACCGCCTTCAACCAACCCATACCATCGTTTGTGCCGCAATCTTCGCGCCGGATGCTTGGGACTAGCGCAAACGAATAACCCCACGTGTGAAGGCACCGAGTATAAGTTGGTTGTGAAAGGCCACCATCCCGAAGGTGATTTTCTCGTTTTTCAAGATTGGCGACGCCGCGTGGACAGGTTTGTTCAAACCCGCCCCGCACAAGCGGAGCGGCCACGCGCCGAAACAACTCACCGCTCCATCCAGCGATCCAGCGCGCCCCACCAGGCATCGCGCAACACCGCGAGGTCCCAACAGAGCGAACCAATTTGGAGTTGCGTCCCCCCGATCACTCCCAACCGCACCAATGGCAATCCCGTCTCGACCATGTGCTCCGCGTGCGTTGCCGATACTGACAACAAAATCCGCGACTGGCTCT
>JANWVU010000169.1 GCA_025056465.1 Verrucomicrobiia bacterium
AAGCATCGCGTTAGAGTGACCGCGTGCATCGGGCGCGGACGGGCAACAGAGCATTTACGTTGGTGGAACTGCTGGTGGTGATTGCCATCATTGCGCTCCTCGCCGCGTTGTTGTTGCCGGCGCTGAACAAGACGCGCGAGAAAGCCAAACGCGCCGTCTGCGCCTCGAACCTGAGGCAGTGGGGCATCGCGTGGCAGGCGTACTACGGTGACAACAATGGGCGCTTGCCGTGCAGCGCCCGGCCGTTCCTCGGGGCCGGCTACAATGATGTGTACCCCAACATCGCGTCGTTCGACTTGGTGGGGGCGCCTGGCGCGCAGGGAAATTTGGCCGTGCCGCACATCCTGCCCTACCTGCCCGGCGCGAAACTGGCCACCCAACGCATCACCGGCACGTGGCGTTGCCCCAGCACCGTCGGGCGCGGCGAATGTCACAGCAATCTCACCTCTGGCTTTTTCCATTTCGACTATTCGTACTTTGCCCGCGTGGATTTGTGGACCACCTACACGTCGCACGCATCGGAGTTGACCGAGCGCGATCTCACGGCCGACCGGCTGTTGATGGCCGACTGGATCTTTTTTTGGGTTAACGGCGCTCTAACACCCGGGGTCGGCTACTCGCCGTGGATGTACAACCACGGACGCAACGGCCCGTCCCTGCATCCGCTCGGACCGGGCTCGGTGGTGCAAAACGTCTGGTCTGACACCGGCACGCCGAAGATCGAAGGCGGCAACCGGCTCTACGGTGACGGGCGGGTCGAATGGACGGCTTATGACGGCGGGAAGCTGGCAAACTTCGGCTCTGACTCGAGCGTTCGCCGCGTCTCGGCGAGCGGTGGGAGCGCCTACACATTCTGGTAATCATGCCGTTCCCCGACGCCGACCGCTTTCAATGGTTCGAAGATCACACCCGACACGTTGTCGCGCGGTGTCACCGGGTCGTTGAGTCCGGTGGGTTACACCTCTGGCTACCGGGCGGCGACGGCAAGTATGCCAACTTTTTCCCGCGCGATTTTGTGATGCAATGCCGGTCGGGGTTCATCCCGCGCCCGGCCATGGAAGCCGCGCTCCTCCTGATCCTCACCCACCAGAACGGCCCGCACCGCCGCGATCTCCAACACGGCTTGCGCGTCAACCCGTGGACCATGCCGGACCACATCAATCTGCCCGGCCTGAGTGTCGGTCAGGAACTGGGCGCGATCTTCTTCCCCGGCACCAACTCGCCCGGCCCCGATCAGGGCGCCGGCCGCTACGGCACGCGCGCGGCCGACGACAATGTGTATGAGGTCATCGAGTTGACCCGCCTGCTTCAGCCCGACCGGGCGTTGCTGGAACGCGAAGTGGAGGGCGTCACGGTATTCGACCGGCTCGACCGCGCCTTCCGCGCCGCCGTCGTGCATCCCGAAACCGGCTTGTGTTGGAATCGCCAAGGCGACTGGGCGGCGGCGAATTTCCACGACGCCATCGGTTCGATGGGCTTCATCTCCCTGACTTCGATCCTCCGGTTTCGCGCCGCGCAAACCATGCGCGAGTTCTGCCGGCTCCTCGGCGACGAGAAAGGCGCGGCGGAGTACGAGCGCGTCGCGGACCAAATCTCCGCGTCGGTCGTCACGCATCTGATTTTGCCGTCCGGCTGGCTGATGGCCGGCACCGATGTGAACCGGCAGGCCGATGTCTGGTCTACCGGCATGGCGGTCTATTACGACGTGCTGCAAGGCGAACCGCGCCGACGCGCCTGCGAAGCGCTGCGGCAGGCGTTGCGCGACGGGACGGTTTCCCGGTTCGGCTATCTGCGCCACATCCCGACCTTCGCCGATGCGGTTCCCGGCAAGCAGGTGTGGGAGGACAATCTCAACGACGGCTACGGCACGTACCAGAACGGTGGCTACTGGCCAACGCCGCTCGGCTACTACGTCTTTGCTGTCGCGCAAGTGGACCGCGAAGCCGCCCGGCAACTCGCCGCCGAGTTCATTGATCACACCCGCCGCCGGGCCGAGGCCGGCGCGCCCTTCGAGTGGATCAACCCGGAACTCCATCGCGAAGACGGCAAGTGGTATGGCCCATCCGCCGCGTTGCCGCTGGAGGCCTTCCGACGCCTGGGTTCCGAAGGGAAATGACACCCCTTGTGTTAGCTCTCTGTTAACTTTGCTATTTCACGAGCGTCCCCCTATTTTTCGCTTGTCAAACGATGGGAGAACAAAACCGATGAAGACACGTATCATGACTCTAGTTGCTCTCGGTGCTCTGCTTAATGGACTGCCGACCCATGCAACTCTTATCCTCAATGATATCGGTGGCGGGATGTTCACGTCGAACTTTGCCACAAACGCGGGTTCGACCGCGTTTGCGAAGGATGTAATTGGTGTGCCGCCTCACTCGATCGCCAATCTAAACAATGGAAGCTATGGCAACAGTAGTAGCTGGATTGGTAACTCAGCGAACACATTTTCGGGGATCAGCTTCGGCGCAACACCAATCTCCATTGGGAGCGTCGCTTGGGGGCGTGATAATACGGGCTCATTCACCGACAGAACGAAGGACACCTACGAACTGCAATACACCACGGTGCCAAATCCGAACGCTTCCACGCCTGATAGCAGTTGGACGACGATCGGCACCGTTACATACACCACACACGGTTTGCCAGGCGGTCTGGCGAGTAATTCCCGACGCCACGAATGGTCTTTCACCCCGGTCAACGCCACCGGCATTCGCCTCAAGAACACTGCCAATGGGACTGCCATTGATGAGTTGGAGGTTTCCGGCTTCATTGCACCCAAGCTGACACTTCAGGCAACCGGTGGCAGTTTCCTGGCCAACAACCTCGCACTGGCCGGCACGGCTTTTGGATACGATTCGATCCCGGGGCACGCTATAGCTAACATCAATGATGGTATCTACGGGAATGCCAGCAGTTGGATTGGCTACAGCGGTTCTTCATTTGTGGGCGTTCGTTTGGCGGCGAGCACCACGATTGATCGAATCGCGTTTGGGCGAGATAATACAGGGGGGTTTTCGGATCGCGCCGCAGGGATGTACCTGATTCAGTACACCACTGTTGCCAGCCCAGACGAATTTACACCGAACAGCAGTTGGATCAATCTCGGAGCGGTTTACTACGACCCCACTGATCCAAATAGGGCCCTCCGCCACCTGTATTCTTTCAACCCTGTGACGGCGACCGGCATTCGGATCATCCCTTCGTTCACTTATCAGTACGAGGGAGGCGGCAGTTTTGCGTTGGCGATTGATGAAATCGAAATTTACGCCCTCAATGCCGTCCCCGAACCCAGCACGGTGTTCCTGATTGGCGTGGGCGGATTGTTCATCCTCCGCGCCTATCGCCGGCGTCAACATTCCCAGTCGCGCGCCGCATAATCGCAAAAAGACACTCATCTGTCTTTTGGGGTGAGCCTGCCGCGTTGAAACCGCGCGGACCGTGATGACGAGTTGGGGGCAACTCTTTCGGAACTAAGTGGGATTCGATTGGGACGGCCCGATGAACCGGGCCGTGCCCTTTGGGTTGCGGTGAGTAACCCCCGACGATTGGCACGCGGACCGGTTCGAGGCGGTGAGTTCCACCAACTGGGCGCTGACCGCGCATCACGTCATCGGCTTGGAAGCGACGTGGCGCACGCGCTTGTTTGGCGACACGCGCGCGGTGGAAATCTGGGGCGAAGTGACCAACCGTGGCGACGCGCCCCGCGCGCTCGTGACGGACGCGCTGACCCTTGATCTCGAGTTGCCACTGGCGGCGACGTTTGACCAGCCGTGGGTGCGCATAATCAACGGCGTGCGGTTCTTGCCGACTTATTTTCCGCCCCACGATTTTGCGGTGGTGCACCGCCAATTGATTGATACGCCGCAGGCGCCCGGCCCGTTGGAGCTGTTGAGCGCCGAGGCCGGCTGGTCGTCGCCGAGACGATGCCGGTGATCATCGTGGCCGGCAAGGACCAACGCGGCGCTTCGGGGCAGGCAGCGTTGAAATTCGGTGACGATGCTCGAGTGGGAACCGGTCGGCAAAACGCGGCGGTGACCAGTGCTGCTGAACGCGCGG